>CAXAYM010000047.1:0-10987 GCA_963973175.1 uncultured Arenimonas sp. | reverse complement strand
GCGGGCGTGCACCAGCGCATCGGCGGCGGCCAGGTCCACGTCCTCGAGCCTGCGGCAGCCGCGCGTGGCCTCGACCAGGATCTCCCGCTGCAGCTTGCCGCGCTCGAAGGCCGTGGCGTAGGGCACGCAGGTGAAGCTGACCATCGAATAGCGCGGCACGAAATGGCCCGGGTGGCGACGCGCCAGCACCTGTTCCAGCGCGCGCTGGAGCAGGTAGTCGTCATCGTCGACGCGGTCGCGCATCTCGACGTAGTTTTCCAGGGCCATGGCCTGGATGGCCTCGGCATTGGGGCGGCGCTCCGCCTCGAAGCCGGCGAAGGCGGTCTCGAAATCCGGCGCGGCGGCGAGGTGGCGATCCAGTGCCAGGCAGTCCTCGAAGGCGCAGTTCATGCCCTGGCCGTGGAAGGGCACCATGGCGTGCGCGGCGTCGCCCAGCAGCACCGCCCGGCCGTCGAGATGCCAGCAGCCCAGGTGCAGGGTGCCCAGGCCGCTGACCGGGTTGTTGGTCCAGTCGGTGTCGAAATCCGGCAGCAGCGGCAGGGCGTCGGCGAAGTCGCGCTCGAAGAAGGCGCGGGCCGCGGCCAGGTCGGGCAGGGCGTCGAAGCTGCGTTCGCCCTTCATGGGCAGGAACAGGGTGACGGTGAAGGTCTGTTCGGTATTGGGCAGCGCGATGCACATGTACTCGCCGCGCGGCCAGATGTGCAGGGCGTTGGGGTCGATGCGGAAGCCGCCGTCGGCCGCGGGCGGGATCTCGAGTTCCTTGTAGCCATGCAGCAGCGGCTCGAAACGTTCGACCAGCGCCACGTGCGGACGCATGGCTTCGCGCAGGCCCGAGCCGGCGCCGTCCGCGCCCAGCAGGGCTTCGAAGGGCTGTGGCTGGGCGGTGCGGTCGTGGTCGTTGACGAACAGGGCCACGCGACGGCCGAAGTCGACGCTGTCGAGGCGCTGGCTGAAATGGATGCGCGCTCCGGCCGCTTCGGCGGCATCGAGCAGCGCGATGTTGAGCCGGCCACGATGCACCGACCAGATGACTTCGTTGTCGTCCAGCCCATAAGGCTGCAGCATCGGTTCGCCGCCGCCCTGGGGGTGCACCATGCGGCCGCGCATCATCACCGCCTGGGCCATCACCGCGTCCTGCAGGCCGGCCTGGCGCAGGGCATGCAGGCCACGTTCGGCCAGCGCGAGGTTGATCGATCGCCCGCCTTCATAACCCCGCCGGCGCGGGTCGGGTCGTTTTTCGTAAACATCCACCGACAGGCCGCGGCGCGCCAGCAGGGTCGCCAGCAGGGCGCCGGCCAGGCCGGCACCGACGATCGTGATGGGCGCGCGCGGCGTCATGCGATGCCTCCGGCCGGGGCCGACCAGGTTTCGACCGCGGCGATGAAGCGGCTGATGTCGCTGAAGCGGTTGTACAGCGGCACCGGCGAGATGCGGATGACATCGGGCTCCCGCCAGTCGCCGACGATGCCCTGCGCCACCAGGTAGTCGAACAGCGCGCGGCCCTGGTCGCGCCCGGCGCGCACGCGCAGCGACAGCTGGCAGCCACGGCGCTCCGGCTCCGTTGGCGTCACGATTTCCAGCACGTTCGGCAGCCGCGCCAGCACCTGGGCTCCCAGGTAGGCGGTGAGCTTTTCCGACTTGGCGCGCAGGGCCGGCAGGCCGGCGCGCGAGAACAGATCGAGTGAGACGCGCAGCGGCGCCAGCGCCAGGATCGGCGGATTGCTGAGCTGCCAGCCATCGGCGCCGGGCGTGGGCTGGAAGTCCGGACCCATCCGGAAGCGGCTCGCCTGGTCGTGGCCCCACCAGCCGGCGAAGCGCGGGCGGTCGGTGCGGGCGTGGCGCGCGTGGACGAAGGCGCCGGAAACGGCGCCCGGTCCGGAGTTCAGGTATTTGTAGCTGCACCAGGCGGCGAAGTCGGCGCCGCTGTCGTGCAGCGACAGCGGCAGGTTGCCGGCGGCGTGGGCCAGGTCGAAGCCGGCCACGCAGCCCTTGGCGTGCGCCAGGCGGGTGATTTCCCTGAGGTCGAAGGCCTGCCCGGTGCGGTACTGCACGCCCGGCCACATCACCAGGGCGATGCGGTGGCCGTGTTCTTCGAGCGCCCGTTCGATCGCGGCCATCGAGATGGTGCCGTTGGCCTCGTCGGGCTGTACCTCGATGACGTCGGTCGCCGGGTCGAAGCCGTGGAAGCGCACCTGCGAGGCCATCGCGTACTGGTCGGAGGGAAACGCGCCGGCTTCCATCAGGATGGCCGGGCGCTGAGCCGTCGGCCGGTAGAAGCTGACCATCAGCAGGTGCAGGTTGGCGGTGAGCGAATTCATCGCCACCACCTCCGAGGGTTCCGCGCCGGCGATATGGGCCAGGCCGTCGCGCACTTCGTTGTGGTAGGGCATCCACGGGTGTTTGCCGTGGAAATGCGCCTCCACGCCCAGGGCCGCCCAGTCGTCCAGTTCCTGCAGCAGGGCCTCGCGTACGCCGCGGGGCTGAAGGCCCAGCGAATTGCCGCAGAAATAGGCCTGCTCGCCATCGCCGTGGCGCGGGATCAGGAACTCGTCGCGGAAGGACGCCAGGGCATCGTCGGCGTCGAGGGTGTCGGCCGGGACCGCGTGCAGGTCGCTCATTCGAACCTCGAACGCGGCAGGCCCAGCCACTCCAGCGCAGTGCCGTGGTAAAGGCGCGCCTGGTCGGTTTCATTGAGCCCGAGGTTGGCGATGCCGGCCCCCGGCTCCTGTTCGCCCAGTGGGAAGGGGTAGTCGGTGCCCAGCATCACCCGCGGCACGCCAACCGTGTCGAGCAGGTAACGCAGGGCGCGGTCATCGGCCACCCAGGAGTCGAAATACAGCCGCGGCAGATAGCTGCGCGGGTTGTGCGGATTGTCGGTGGCGACCAGGTCCGGGCGCATGTTGAAGCCGTGTTCGATGCGGCCGATGGTGTAGGGGAAGCTGCCGCCGCCGTGGGCCAGGCAGACCTTCAGGCGCGGGAAGCGCTCGAGCACACCGCCGAAGATCAGCGCGCAGGCCGCGCGCGACTGCTCGGCCGGCATCCCGACCAGCCAGGGCATCCAGTACTTGGGCATGGACTCGGTGCCCATCATGTCCCAGGGATGCACCAGGATCGCCGCGCCCAGGTCCTGCGCCGCTTCGAAGAAGGGCTGCAGCTCGGCGGCGTCGAGGTTCCACTCGTTGATGTGCGAGCCGATCTGCACGCCTTGCAGGTCCAGCTGGTCCATGCAGCGCTCGAGTTCCTGCACCGCCAGCCGCGGCGACTGCAGCGGCACGGTGCCGATGCCGGCGCAGTGCCTGCGGTGGTCGCGGCAGGCTTCGGCCATGTGGTCGTTCAGGGCCTGGTGCAGCTCCAGCGCGTGCTGGGCCTTGGCCCAGTAGCTGAACATCACCGGCACCGTGCTCAGCACCTGCACCTGCACCCCGAAGCGGGCGTAGTCGGCGATGCGCTCGGCCGGGTCCCAGGTCTTGGACCAGATCTCGCGGAAGAACTTGCCGTCCTTGTAGATGCGCGCCCGCCCGTCCTCGTGGTGGATCACCGGGAAGCGGATGTCGCCGTACTTCTCGGCCAGGTTCGGCCAGGTTTTCGGCAGGTAGTGCGCGTGGCTGTCGATCTTTAGCATGGGCTCGATTCTAGCCGCTTTGGCGCCGGTCCCGGTCCGCGGCCCGTCCCGGGTTCAGCCGGCGAGCCAGCTCGAAAACGCCGCATAGAGCGGAATGCCCAGGGCCAGGTTGAAGGGGAAGGTCAGGCCCAGCGCCGCGGTGATGCAGCGGCCGGCGTCGGCCTCGGGCAGGGAGGCGCGCACGGAGGCGGGCGCGGCGATGTAGGACGCGCTGGCGAGCATGGTGCCGAAGACGGTCGCGCCGTCGGGCCCGAGTCCGACCGCCTGGCCGATCGCCACCCCGGCCAGGCCGTGGGCGACCGGCAGGGCCGTCGCGTACACCAGCAGGCGGCCGAAGCCACGGCCCAGCTGGCGCAGCTGGCCGGCGGCGACCAGGCCCATGTCGAGCATGAACAGCATCAGCATGCCCTGGAAAAGCTGGAAGTACATCGCATCCACCGCCTGCACGCCCGCCTTGCCGGCGATCGCGCCGATCGCCAGGCCACCGAGCAGCAGCATCGAGGTGCGTCCGGTCAGGACTTCGCGCACCTGCTCCCAGTTGGGTCGCCCGCCGCCGCGCGCCAGGCCGATGCCGACCAGGATGGCCGGGATCTCCAGCGCCACCACCAGGGCCACCAGCACCTCGACCGGCTGGCCGCCGGTGCGTTCGACGAACTGCTGGGCGGCGATGAAGGTGACGGCCGAGACCGACCCGTAATGGGCCGCGATCGCACCGGCCTGCAGCGGCACGTCCCGCAGCCAGGCGCGCGCCAGGAAATAGGCCGACGTGGCGGTGCCCAGGCCAGCCAGGATGGTGACGCCCAGCAACAGCCACAGGTCATCCGGCGGGTCCTGGCGCAGGGCCACGCCGCCCTTGAGGCCGATGGCCAGCAGCAGGAAGATCGACAGGTAGGCCTGGATGGCCGGCGGAATGTCCAGGTCGCTGCGTATGCTGCGCGCGACCACGCCCAGCCCGAAGGCCAGCACGACCGGGGACAGCAGGTTGGCCGTGAAAAGATCCAGCTCGAAGGGCATGGCTCAACTCGCGTCGTATTTGGCGGGCGCCGGGTTGAGGTGCTTGCAGTCGGGACAGGTGCGGTTCTCGACCGAGCCGTAGAAGCGGTCGAAGATGGCCTGGAACTGGGTCTCGATGTCCGTGAGCTCGAAATATTCAGAGAACAGCGGGTGGTTGCACTTTTCGCAGTACCACAGCAGGCCGTCCTTCTCGCCGGCCCGGCGCTTGCGCTCGATCACCAGGCCGACGCCGCCGGCCAAACGCTGGGGCGAATGCGGCACCTTCGGCGGCAGGTAGAACATTTCGCCAGCCTTGATCGGGATGTCGCGCACCTTGCCGTCCTCCTGGATCTTCAGGACCATCTCACCCTCGAGCTGGTGGAAGAACTCCGGCCCTTCCTCGACGTGGTAATCGGTGCGCTGGTTGGGACCGCCGACGATCATCACGATGAAGTCGCCGTCGACGATGCACTTGTTGCCGACCGGCGGCTTGAGCAGGTGCCGGTGTTCGTCGATCCACTGCTGCAGGTTGAAGGCGTTGGGGATCATCGGTGCGACTCCGGGTAGGCGGCCACGCACTTGAGTTCGATCGCGATCGGCGTGGGCAGGGCGCTGATGCCGAGCGTGGTGCGGCAGGGCGCCTTGTTGATGTCGGGGAAATATTCGGCCCAGACGCCGTTGTAGGCCTGGAAGTCCCGGCTCATGTCGGTCAGGTAGACGGTGACGTCGACCAGCCACTCCCAGCGGCAGTGGCTGGCTTCGAGCACCGCCCGGACGTTGGCGAACACCGAATGGCACTGGGTGACGATGTCGTACTCGCGCAGCCGCCCGTCCGGGCCATAGACGTTGCCCGGGATGGCGTTGCTGCCCGGCGTGCGCGGGCCGATGCCCGACAGGAACAGCAACTGGCCGACCCGGCGCGCATGCGGGTAGGCGCCGACGGGCCTGGGCGCGGTGTCGGTGCGGAAGATGTCGCTCATGCCTCGTCCTTGAGCCGGCCGCGGATGTGGCTCATGGCCAGGGCGTAGGCTTCCGGCAGTTCCTGCGGATCATCCACGCCCATGCCGAGTTCCCGCACGCGGCCATCGAGCAGGGAATAGACCCAGCCGTGCACGCTCACCTTCTGGCCGCGGGCCCAGGCGTCCATGACAATGGTGGTTTCGCAGACATTGACCACCTGCTCGACCACGTTGAGTTCGCACAGGCGGGCGTGGCGCAGGGATTCGAGGTCCACTTCGGCCAGCAGCGCTTCGTGTTTCCGGGCGACGTCGCCAACGTGGCGCAGCCAGTTGTCGGCCAGGCCGACGCGGGTGCCGGTCAGCGCGGCGTGCACGCCGCCGCAGCCGTAGTGGCCGACCACCAGGATGTGTTCGACCTTGAGCACGTCCACCGCGAACTGGATCGTGCTCAGGCAGTTGAGGTCGGTATGCACCACCACGTTGGCGATGTTCCGGTGCACGAAGACCTCGCCGGGCATCAGCCCGGTGATCTGGTTGGCCGGCACGCGCGAATCCGAACAGCCGATCCACAGGTACTTGGGTGCCTGCAGCCCGGACAGGCGCTTGAAGAACTGCGGGTCCTCGGCCCGCACCTTCTCGGCCCATTCCTTGTTCTTGTCCAGCAGTTCCTTCAGCGGCATTGCATCATCCCAGGTCGATGGTGACGTTCTTGGCTTCGGTGAAGAAGCGCATGGCTTCCCAGCCTCCCTCGCGGCCGATGCCCGACTGCTTGACGCCACCGAAGGGCGTGCGCAGGTCGCGGTTCATCCAGGTGTTCACCCAGACCACGCCGGCCTCGACGGCCGCGGCCAGGCGGTGGGCGCGGCGCAGGTCCGAGGTCCAGAGGCTGGCGGACAGGCCGTAGGGCGCCGCGTTGGCCAACGCAAGCGCTTCGTCCTCGGTATCGAAGGCCTGCAGCGTGACCACGGGCCCGAAGATCTCTTCGGTGTTCGTACGGCAGGCCGGCCCCAGGCCTTCGATGACCGTCGGCGCGATGAACCAGCCGTCCGCGCAGCGACCCTCTTGTGCGGGGGCCTCGCCGCCGCAGAGCACGCGGCCACCTTCCTCGCGGGCCAGGGCGATGCAAGCCATGACCTTGTCGAAATGCGCCTTCGACACCACGGGTCCGACCTGGGTCGCGGCATCCACGGGATCGCCGACCACCATGGCCCGGGCCCGCGCCACCAGTTCGTCCCGGAACGTGTCGTAGATACTGCGCTCGACCAGCAGGCGCGAACCGCACAGGCAGATCTGCCCGGAATTGAGGAAGGCCGAACGCTGCACGGTGTCGAGAAGTTTTTCGCGAGGCGCGTCCGCGAACACCAGGGTCGGGTTCTTGCCACCGAGCTCCAGCGATACCTTCCTGAGCGAGCGCGCACAGCTTTCCGCGATTCGCGTGCCGACCGCGGTGCTGCCGGTGAAGCTGACGGCCTTGACGTCCGGGTGGTCCACCAGCGCCTGGCCGACGTCGGCGCCGCGGCCCTGGACGATGTTCAGCACGCCGGCGGGGAAACCGATCTCCCGCGCCAGCTCGCCAAGCATCCAGGCGGTGACCGGCGTCACCTCCGAGGGTTTGCCGACCACGCAGTTGCCCGCGGCCAGGGCCGGCGCGATCTTCCAGGTGAACAGGTAGAGCGGCAGGTTCCAGGGGCTGATGCAGGCGACCACGCCCAGCGGCTGGCGCAGGGTGTAATTGACCACGCCGGGTCCGGCATGTGACTCGCTGGCGAACTGGGTCGCGGCGGCGGCGAAAAAACGCAGGTTGCTGGCGGCGCGCGGGATATCGAGTGACCGGGCCAGGGCCAGCGGTTTGCCGGCGTCGCGTGATTCGGCGGCGGCGAAGTCCTCGAGCCTTGTTTCCAGCGCATCGGCCAGCCGGTTCATCCAGGCCGCCCGTTCAGCCGCGGGCAGCGCCGACCAGGCCGGGAAGGCACCGCGGGCGGCCGCTACCGCGGCGTCCACGTCCCCGGCCGTGCCGGCGGGGCATTGGGCGTAGACGGCACCGGTCGCGGGTTCGAAGACCTCCAGCCAGCCGCCATCGGAGGCGGACCGGGCGTCACCGCCGATCAGGTGGCTCAGTCGCAGGCTCATGCCCGCAAGCTTACCCGGCCATGCCTCCGTACGGACAGGTTAAGAGGCCTGGCCCAGGCTCAGCCTTGGCAGTGGCGGCACCAGTACAGGCGCCGGCTGCCGAGTTCCTGGCGCACGACGACATCGCCGCAGCGCGGGCATGGCTCGCCCTCGCGGTCGAAGACCTGGAAGCGGAAGCCGGCGGGCGTGTCGGTGAGGTAGTCCTGCTTCATGCCCGAGGCCGCCTCGATGCCGCGGGTGCGGTAGCTGGCGCGCGGGACATCCAGAAGGGCCTTGGCAAGGCGCTTTCGTTCGGGCGTCGTGAGATCGGCAGGTCGGCGCTCGGGCGCGATACCCGCGGTGAACAGGACTTCCGAGCGCAGATAGTTGCCCATGCCGGCCAGGAAGGCCTGGTCGAGCAACAGGGCCACCAGCGAACGACCGGCGAAGCGCGGATCCTGGAGCCGCTTCGCGACGGCAGCCGCGGTCAGCGAGGAATCCAGGACGTCGGGGCCCAGCTTCGCCAGGAAAGGGTGGCGCGGAAGTTCGGAGGTTTTCCACATGGCCACGTCGGAGGCCGAATACAGCAGGATCGCGCGCTCGTCGGTTTCCAGCGCCACCCGCAGCGAGCGCGCGCCCTGGTCGGGCCGCTCACCGGCCGCGGCGATCTTCCAGACGCCGTAGAGCTGGTTGTGCGAATACAGGCTCAGGCCATGGTCGAAATGGGTGAGCAGGGCCTTGCCGTGCGGTTCGATCGCCGTGATCGTGCGCCCCACCAGGGTCTTCTGGTGGCGCTTGAGTTCGGGGAAATGGAACCAGGCCGCGGCGAGGGGCCGTCCGACAACGGCTTCGGCGAGGCGGTCGGCGGCGCGGCGGATTTCAGGACCTTCGGGCATGGCCGAAGTCTGTGCTCAGGCCTGTGCAGGCGACGTCGCGATACCGTCGCGTACAGGCGGTACCTGCTGCGGGTCGTGGTATTCGAATCCCAGCAGGCCTTCCTGCACGCGGGCGACGCGGGCGCCCACCAGCACCGCCGGTCCCGGTTCGTCGAAGAACACCAGCTGCACCACTTCGGCCACCTGCAGGCTGCAGCCCTCGGGACGGAACAGCCCGCAGCCGCCTTCGGACAGGTCGACGACCTCGCCCAGCCAGGCCTCTTCGCCGCGCACCACCATGACCCGGGCGGCATACGGAACACGGGGGGCGAACCGATGGTCGTTCATGCGCCCGGCCTCACAGGGACTTCGTCCGGCCACCGTCCACCGGCAGGTTGATGCCGTTGACGTAGCCGGCGGCCGGCGAGGCCAGGAAGGCGATGGCCGCGGCGACTTCCGCGGGTTCGGCGAAGCGACCGGCGGGAACCGTCGCGAGCATGGCCCGGGCGATGTCCTCCTCGGACTTGCCGGTGGCGCGGGCGCGTTCGGCCAGGATCTGGTCCAGCCGCTGCGTGCGGGTGTAGCCGGGCAGCACGTTGTTGACGGTGATGCCGAAGGGGCCGAGTTCGGTGGCCAGGGTCTTGGCCCAACTGGCGACGGCGCCGCGGATCGTGTTGGAAACGCCGAGGTTGGCGATCGGTTCCTTCACCGAGGTCGAGATGACGTTGACGATGCGGCCCCAGCCCGCGGCCTTCATGCCCGGCAGCACCGCCTGGACCAGCACCTGGCCGGCGACGAGGTGCTGGCGGAAGACCTCGAGGTAGGCCTGCGGGCCGGCGGCATGCGCCGGTCCGCCGGGGGGGCCGGCGGTGTTGTTCAACAGGACTTGCACGGCGCGCCCGGCGCAGAGCCCGGCGACCTTTTCTCCCAGGTCGGCGGTGTCCGCGGCGTCGGCAGCCAGGTAGCCGTGGCGCTGAGATTCATGCACGCGCGGCAGGCCGGCCGCCACTTCGGACAGGCGTCCCGGCCGGCGGGCCAGGACCGTGACGTCGGCGCCGCGTTCGGCCAGGGCCGTCGCGGCGGCCAGGCCGATGCCTTCCGAACCGCCGCAAACCAGGGCATGCCGCCCCGCCAGATCCTTGTGCATGGGTGCTGCTCCTTCTTGCCGGGTCAGTCGCGCCCCGTCAGTGGGTTTTTCATCGGCTGGATCATGCGTTCGCGCAGGGCCTCGTCGTCCTCGGCGCGCGGCGGCTCGATCTCCTCGAGGTCCAGGCCCCAGGCCTCGGCGTCGTCCTCGTCCATGCCGTCGAAGGCGCGGAATTCGGCGTCCATCAGCGCTGAACGCGCCACGTCCTCGCTTTCATAGATATTGATCCGCCCGTCGCAGTCGAAGACCTCGGCGACGCCGCTTTCCAGCACCCGCAGCCGGGACCAGACCAGCATGCGGGGCAGGGCGGCCAGCCACCATTGGTCCGTGTCGCGGTTGGCGTCGTCGTTCATCGGTCTTTCCTTATTGCAATGCGATCAGCAGGATGACGCCGACGCTGCCCAGCAGAGCCAGCCAGCCGCTGCCGGCGGCGATGCCGCCGAAGAAGTTCAGGGAGGGGTCGGCGTGCATCCGGTGTTTCCAGCGCATCAGCCACCAGCTGTAGCCCCAGTTGCCATCCTCGGTGTCGGGCGCGAAGCCGTACCCCTTGTCCAGCTGCTGGCGGAAGGCCAGCACGCGGAAGCCGAAATGCGCGGGCGCGGCCGAACCCGCCAGGCCCAGCATCAGGAAGATCAGCAGCGAGCCGGCGCCGGTCTGCATGGGCTCAGAACGTCGCCAGGCCCGGCGCGCGCGGGTAGGGGATGGCATCGCGGATGTTGGCCAGGCCGCAGGTGTAAACCACCAGGCGCTCGAAGCCCAGGCCGAAGCCGGCGTGCGGCACCGTGCCGTAGCGGCGGAAGTCGCGGTACCAGCCGTAGTGTTCCGGATCCAGGCCGAACTGCGCCATGCGCTTGTCCAGCACGTCCAGGCGCTCCTCGCGCTGGCTGCCGCCGATGATCTCGCCGATGCCCGGGGCCAGCACGTCCATCGCGGCGACCGTCTTGCCGTCATCGTTGAGGCGCATGTAGAAGGCCTTGATCTGCTCGGGATAGTTCATCACCACCACCGGCCGGCCCACGTGCACCTCGGTGAGCCAGCGTTCGTGTTCGGTCTGCAGGTCCAGGCCCCATTCGACCGGGTAGTCGAACTTGTGGCCCGAGTCCTGCAGCAGCTTCACCGCCTCGGTGTAGTCGATGCGCTCGAAGGGCGAGTCGATGAAGTTCTCCAGCCGCGTCACGGCGTCCTTCTGTACGCGTTCGGCGATGAAGGCCATGTCGTCCGCGCGTTCGGCCAGCACGGCCCGGAACAGGTACTTGAGGAAATCCTCGGCGAGGTCGGCGTT
>CAXAYM010000046.1:0-11067 GCA_963973175.1 uncultured Arenimonas sp. | reverse complement strand
CAAACCCAATGTAGGAGCGGCTTCAGCCGCGAAGCTCTTGGCGACGCCAGCAGCCGCTCCTTCGAAAAGAATCGCTTCCAGAGGAAACAGCAATGAGCCAGGGCAAGATTGTGCAGATCATCGGCGCGGTCGTGGACGTCGAGTTCCCGCGCGTGGATGTGCCGAAGGTCTACGACGCACTGAAGGTCGAAGGCACCGACATCACCCTCGAAGTCCAGCAGCAGCTGGGCGACGGCGTCGTGCGCACCATCGCGCTCGGTTCCACCGACGGCCTCAAGCGCAACCTGGTCGCCAACAACACCGGCAAGGCCATCTCCGTGCCGGTCGGCAAGGAAACCCTGGGCCGCATCATGGACGTGCTGGGTCGCCCGATCGACGAAGCCGGTTCGGTCGACACCAAGGACCATTGGGAAATCCACCGCGCCGCGCCGAGCTACGAGGACCAGTCCTCGGGCAACGAGCTGCTGGAAACCGGCATCAAGGTCATCGACCTGATGTGCCCGTTCGCCAAGGGCGGCAAGGTCGGCCTGTTCGGCGGCGCCGGCGTCGGCAAGACCGTCAACATGATGGAGCTGATCAACAACATCGCCAAGCAGCACGCCGGCCTGTCGGTGTTCGCCGGCGTGGGTGAGCGCACCCGCGAAGGCAACGACTTCTACCATGAGATGAAGGACTCCAACGTCCTGGACAAGGTCGCGATGGTGTACGGCCAGATGAACGAGCCGCCGGGCAACCGCCTGCGCGTCGCGCTGACCGGCCTGACCATGGCCGAGTACTTCCGCGACGACATCGACCCCGCCACCGGCAAGGGCCGCGACATCCTGTTCTTCGTCGACAACATCTACCGCTACACCCTGGCCGGCACCGAAGTCTCGGCGCTGCTGGGCCGCATGCCGTCGGCCGTGGGTTACCAGCCGACGCTGGCCGAGGAAATGGGCGTGCTGCAGGAGCGCATCACCTCGACCAAGACCGGCTCGATCACCTCGATCCAGGCCGTCTACGTGCCCGCGGATGACCTGACCGACCCGTCGCCGGCGACCACCTTCGCCCACCTCGACGCCACCGTCGTGCTGAGCCGAAACATCGCCTCGCTGGGTATCTACCCGGCCGTGGACCCGCTGGACTCGACCTCGCGCCAGCTCGACCCGAACGTGATCGGCAACGAGCACTACGACACCGCGCGCCGAGTGCAGGCCACCCTGCAGAAGTACAAGGAGCTCAAGGACATCATCGCGATCCTGGGCATGGACGAGCTGTCCGAGGAAGACAAGCAGGCCGTGTCCCGCGCCCGCAAGATCGAGCGCTTCTTCTCGCAGCCCTTCCACGTGGCCGAAGTCTTCACCGGCTCGCCGGGCAAGTACGTCACGCTCAAGGAAACCATCCGCGGCTTCAAGATGATCGTGGACGGCGAGTGCGATTCGCTGCCCGAGCAGGCGTTCTACATGGTCGGCGGCATCGACGAAGCCTTCGAGAAGGCCAAGAAGATGCAGGCCGCGGCCTAAGGGGATTTGCTGATGAGCACCATCCGTTGCGACATCGTCAGCGCCGAGGAAGAGATCTTCCAGGGCGAGGTGCAGATGGTCGTGGCCACCGGCGAGATGGGCGAGCTCGGCATCGCCCCGCGCCATGCACCGCTGATCACCCGCCTCAAGCCCGGCCAGGTCCGCCTGACGCTGGCCGATGGCGCCGAGCAGTTCTTCTACGTCTCCGGCGGCATCCTCGAGGTGCAGCCGCAGGTGGTGACCATCCTCACCGACACCGCCATCCGCGCCGCGGACCTCGACGAGGCCCAGGCCAAGGCGGCCAAGGACGAGGCCGAGCGCATGCTGGCCAACCGCAGTGAAGCCATGGACATCGCCGAGGCCCAGACCAAGCTGGCCGAAGCCATGGCCCAGCTGCAGGCGCTCGAGCGGCTGCGCAAGAACCTCAAGCACTAAACGGTTCAGCCAGCGCAACACCGCGAAACGCCGGCCTCGTGCCGGCGTTTCCGTATGCGGGCGGGCTCGCCCGGGTTCCCGGTCACTCGGGCAGGCTCCACCACTCCGCGTCGCCGAGGGTCGCCCGATGACGGGCCTGAAGGGCCTGCAGGGCACGTAGCTGCGCATCGCCGACCTGCGACCGCCGGAGCACGATCTCCCCGACCCGCTCCTGTGCGATGAGGCGCACCCACGCCTGGCCGCTGGCATCGCGGTTGGCTGCCTGCGCGGCGGCCTGCAGGCCCGGCGCATACCAGGTCGGCGACCGGCCCCGCTGTCCGAGCTCGGCGAACCAGGGCTGGTCCGCGCTCAGGAAAAGCACGTTCCGTGCGGCGGGCGACTGCTCCCGGATCAGGGCCGCCAGCGACCGTTCCGGGGCGTACCCGGCAAACACCGGCGCGTCCTGTCCGAGTGCCAGCACCGTCTGCTTCAGGAGACCGGTGCGCAGCATCCATTGGCTGTTGGCCTGGAAGGCCAGGTTCAGCACGCACAGCGCCACCGCCAGGCCCGCCACTGAGGAAGGCAGGCTGCGGCCGGCGGCCACCATCGCGACCGGAACCAGCAATACGATGCCCGGATAGGCATAACGCAGGTACTGGACGGGAACCAGCGGAATCACCAGCACGAGGCCGGCGACTACCGCCAGGGCGCGCAGGTCCCGGTGCACCAGCGAGACCAGCCACGCCCCCGCCAGCGCAACCAGCACGAAGCCAGCCCCGCCAGCGAACAACTCGCCGTAGCGGTGCGTATGAAAGGTCAGGTCCCAGGGCAGGGCGGCATTGAAGCCGGCCTGCCAGCGCAGGTCCAGCGTGTTGGACAGCGCGAAGTAGGGGGAGCCGAACCAGGCGTTGAAAAGCGGCAGCACCGGGTTGCCGGTCATCAGGTACGCGAAGGCATAGCTGGACGCCGCCAGGGCCAGGCCGATACCCAGCACCCACAGGAGGCGACCCGGGCGCGGCCAGGGATGCCTCAGCAGCGCCCAGGCCAGCAGCACGGCAGCCATGACCGCAGCCAGGGTCTTCATCGCCACCAGGCCAGCGACCAGGATCGCGATGCGGACCCAGAAGCGGGTCCCGCCCGAGGGCGGGGCCGACACCGCCAGGGCCAACCATACCAACGTGGCCGCGGTGGGCAATTCGGTATGCATGCCGCCGGCCAGCGCGGCAGTCAGCGGAAGGCTGGCCACCAGGGCCACCGACAGCCACGCCAACGACGCCGTGGCGCCGAGCTGGCGGCAGAGCTGCCAGACGCCGCAGCCCAGCACCGCCAGCCAGGCCAGGTTGACCGGACCCCGGGCCTCACGGCCCATCATCAGCTGCGGTATCGCGTGCAGGATGTCGGTCGCCCAGGGCGCCAGGGCCCAGACCTGCAGGCGGGGGTCCGGGCGATACACGCCCTCGGTCTGCAGCTGCCAGGGCAGTCCCAGGTGATAGGCCAGGTCGTCGAACTGCAAGGTCGGCGGCCAGCTTCCGGTGCTGGCCAGGCCAAGCACGACCAGGGCGAACACCGCCCACCGCGGCGAAGCCGAGACGGCCTCGTCCCATTGCGATTTCGCAGCGCGCAGGGTGCCGGCCAGGGCGTGGCGACGCAGCGCCACCAGGGCAGCGCAGGCGAAGATATAAACCGCGGCATGGTGGATGGGCACCTGCAGCAGCCAGCCCATCACGCCGGCCACGACAATGGCTCCCGCCAGGCCTTGCAGGGCGGCCGGAGCCCGCGGGCACGCCATGCTTCCCACGGCCAGGCAGGCGAGCAGGAACAGAACCGTGGCGAAAACCGCGGCCGGACCGGCGAACACCACCAGCAGGACGACCCAGAAAAGCACCTGCAGGGACGCCTCGGCCACTTTCGTTCGGGATGCCAGGAAACGGCACGTTGCGAACGCGAGCAGTGCGATGACCAGCAGTTCGCCCGCGCGACCCGAGTGCCATTGGCCCCAAAGTTCGCGGTTCGCCAGGCCTGCGAGGAGCAGCGCCGGCCCCAGCCAGATCACGGCAGGGCGGGCGTGGCGGCTCAGAACACGCGCATCCATCGAAAGAATCAAAACCCCATTGCGCTTATGCTAACGACCGCCCACGTGATTCAGGATCGCCCAGGAGCCGTGCCCCGATGAGCCAAGCACTGCACGTTATCATCCTCGCTGCCGGCGAGGGCAAGCGCATGAAGTCGCGCTCCCCCAAGGTGCTGCAACCCATCGCCGGCAGGGCCATGCTGGGCCACGTGGTGGAGACCGCCCGCGCCCTCGGCGCCGCCGGCATCCACGTGGTCTACGGCCACGGTGGCGACCAGGTGCGTGCCGCCTTCGCCGACGACGGCGACCTGCACTGGGCCGAACAGGCCCGCCAGCTGGGCACCGGCCACGCCGTGCAGCAGGCCATGCCGGGGGTTCCCGAGAATGCGCGGGTGCTGGTGCTCTACGCCGACGTGCCGTTGATCTCCGTGGACACCCTGCGTGGCCTGCTCGATGCCGCGCGCGAGCGCGCCGCCGTGCTGTGCGAAACACTTGCCGACCCCACCGGCTATGGCCGCGTGCTGCTCGATGGCAACGGCAACGTCCAGGCGATCGTCGAACACAAGGACGCAGACGAAACCCAGCGCGCGGTGAAACTGGTGAACACGGGCGTGGTGGCCGCGCCGGCCTCGGACCTGCGCCGCTGGCTGTCGCACCTGGGCAACGACAATGCCCAGGGCGAGTACTACCTGACTGACATCTTCGCGATGGCCCGGGCCGACGGCCGCGCTGCGGCGCACACCCAATGCCGCATCCCCGGCGAGGCCGAGGGCGCGAACGACCCCGTGCAGCTGGCGCGACTGGAACGCGCCTTCCAGCGCCGCGCCGCCGAAGCCCTGATGCGCGAAGGCGTGCGCCTGGCCGACCCGGCGCGTTTCGACCTGCGCGGACACATCCAGGCCGGTACCGACGTCGAGATCGACGTCGACGTGGTGTTCGAAGGGCGCGTGGTGCTGGGCGACGGCGTGCGCATCGGTCCCTTCTGCCGCCTTCGCGACGTGGAACTCGGCGCCGGCACGGTGGTCCGGGCGCATTGCGACCTTGAAGGCGTGGTCGCCGCGGCCGGCTGTGCCCTGGGACCCTTCGCCCGCCTGCGCCCCGGCACCGAACTGGGCGAGGGCGTGCACGTCGGCAATTTCGTGGAAACCAAGAAGGCCAGCCTCGGCAACGGCAGCAAGGCCAACCACCTCACTTACCTCGGCGATGCCCTGGTCGGTGAACGGGTGAACATCGGCGCCGGCACCATCACCTGCAACTACGACGGCGTGAACAAGTCCACCACCACGATCGGCGACGGCGCCTTCATCGGCTCCAACAGTTCGCTGGTGGCGCCGGTCGAGATCGGCGAGGGCGCGACCATCGGTGCCGGCAGCGTCATCACCAAGCCGGCGCCGGCGCAAAAGCTGACCGTCGCGCGCGGCCGCCAGGCCACCATCGACGGCTGGCAGCGTCCCCGCAAACGCTGACGTCGCAGCAGGAGCGCCTCAGGTGTCGTCGGCGACCGGCAAGACCAGCGACACCTGCAGGCCCCCGCCTTCGCGGTTCGCCAGGCCAATGCGGCCGCCGTGGGCTTCGGCGATCTCGCGGGCCAGGGCCAGGCCCAGGCCGGTGCCACTGCGTTTGGTGGAGTAGAACGGCACCAGCGCATTGGCCAGCACCGCCTCGCCCATGCCCGTGCCGCGGTCGAGCACCTCGATGCGCAGCAGGCCACCGCCGCGACGCACGCGCAGCTGCACGCCTTCCGGCGCGGAGCCCGACTCATGGGCGTTCTTGAGCAGGTTGATCAGCGCCTGCTCCATCTGCGGCACGTCCACCCGCACCGAGCCCGGCGGCAGCTCGCCGTCAAGGCTGAAGCTGATCTGGCTGCGCAGCCGGTCCACCAGCACGGTCCAGGGCGTGGCTTCGAGCCGGGGCGTCGGCAGCTTGGCGAAACGCGCATAGCCGCGGATGAAACCCTCCAGGTGCCGCGCACGCTCTTCGATCATCCCGAAGATCGCCTCGAGTTTTTCGGTCCGCCCGCGCCGCGTCAGCTCGGCGCCCGAATGCGCCAGCGACGCCACCGGCGCCAGCGAATTGTTGAGTTCGTGGCTGATCACCCGGATCACCTTCTTCCAGGTCTGCACTTCCTGCCGGCGCAGCTCGGTGGTGAGCTGGCGGAGCAGCAACAGCTCATGCGGGCGGCCGTTGAGTCGGAAACCCCGGCGGGCCAGGTGGTAAACCTCCTCCTCGTCGCCCTCGCCGACCGAAAACAGCCCGTCGCCGCCGCGGTCGAGCGCCTCGGACAGCGCCGGCGGCGCCGCCTGCACCAGGGCTTCCAGCGCCAGGCCCTCGATCTTGCGGCCGTCGTTGAGCAGCCGGCGTGCGGCGAGGTTCGCGTAGACCACGTGGCCGCCTTCGGCGACCAGCAGCATCGCCACCGGCGTGTTCTGCACCATGGTGTCGAGCAGCAGCTCGCGCTGGACCAGGGCCAGGCGCTGTTCGCGCAGCACGCCGCCGAGTTCGTTGTGCGCGGCGACCAGGTCGCCCAGTTCGTCGCGATGGCGCCAGCGCAGGCCGAAACTGAAGTCGCCGTCCCGGTAGCTCAGCGCCGTGCCGGCCAGCGCCCGGAACAGCGACAGCACCGGCCGCGCGGCGCGGCGCATCACCCACATCGACAGCAGCAGGCCCACGGCGATCGCCACCAAGCCGGCCAGCAGTCGGCTCTCGAATACGGTCGAAAGCCCCAGCGCCAGGGCGACGGACACGGCGGCAACCCCGGCGCCAAGCAGGGCCAGGGTGCCGGCGATCGAGCGGCGTGCAGGCATCCGGGTCAGGGCCGGGCGATGCCCAGGCGCTCCATCCGGCGGTAAAGCGCCTGGCGGCTCAGCCCGAGGTCGGCAGCCGCCTGCGCGACCACGCCGCCGGCGCGCGCCAGGGCCTGTTCGATGCCGGCGCGGTCGGGCTCGGCGTCGCCGCCCTGGGAATGGTTTGCCGGCGTCTCCGTCACCGGCAGGCCCAGGTCGCCGGCCTGGATCACCGGGCCGGCGCTGAGCAGGCAGGCGCGCTGCATCACGTTCTTCAGCTCGCGCACGTGGCCGGGCCAGGCGTGGCGCTGCAGCGCGCTGGCCGCGCCCTCGGACAGGGACTTGCCCGCGGCCAGGAAGGACTGCGCCAGCGGCAGGATGTCGCGCGGACGTTCGGCCAGCGGCGGGATGCGGATCTCGATGACGTTGAGGCGGTAATAAAGATCCTCCCGGAACCTGCCTTCGCGGATCATCGCCGGCAGGTCGGCATTGGTGGCGCTGATCACCCGTACCTTCACCTGCTTCTCGCGGTTCGAACCCAGGCGGCTGAAACGGCCGGTCTCGAGCACGCGCAGCAGCTTCATCTGGCCCTCCGGCGGCAGGTTGCCGATTTCGTCCAGGAACAGGGTGCCGCCGTCGGCTGCTTCGAACTTGCCCTCGCGGGCCTTGCCGGCGCCGGTGTAGGCGCCGGCGTCAGCGCCGAACAGCTCCGCCTCGATCAACTCCGAGGGCAGGGCGCCGCAGTTGAGCGTGACGAAGGGCCCGTCCTTCACCGACGAGTTGGCCTGCAGGATCTCGGCGATCTTCTCCTTGCCCGAGCCGTTGGGACCGGTCACCAGCACCGGCACGTCGGCGCGGGCGACCTGGGTGGCCAGGCACAGCACCCGCTCCATCGCCGGATCGGCCCAGACCAGGCCACGCAGGTCATGGTCGCGTTCGAGCTGGCGCCGCTGCCGGTGGTCGCGGCGTGCGCACTCGAGCATGGCGCGCGTGGCCTGGCCCAGCTCGAGCAGGTTGCCCACGGTCGCCAGCAGCTTGCGGTCGTCCCAGGGTTTGGCCAGGTAGTCGGCCGCGCCCGCCTTGACCAGGTCCACCGCGGCCTCGAGGTGGGTCCAGGCGGTGAGCAGGATCACCGGCAGGTCCGGGTGGGCCTCGCGGATGGCCTTGAACAGTGCCTCGCCTTCTTCGCCCGAGGTCGTATCCTGGGTGAAGTTCATGTCCTGGATCACCAGGTCCACCGGTTCGCCGGCCAGCAGCGCCAGCCCTTCCTCCGGCGACGAAGCCCGCAGCGTGCGGTAGTCGTGCAGGGAGAACAGCACTTCCAGGGCGGCGGCCACCGACGGGTTGTCGTCGATGACCAGCAGGGTGGCGTGGGTCGGCTGCGGCATGGGCCTAATCTACCTTCAGGCCGTGCGGGTGGCGATGGCCGGTGGCACCGCGGCCGCGCGCCAGGCCGGTCCCAGCACCGCCAGCAGGCCCAGTACCCACATGCCGGCCATGGTCAGGCCCAGGTAGGCCACCGGCAGGCGCGGCAGGTCGAGCTCGGACACCAGGAAGTTGTTCAGGCCGACGGCCAGCGCGATGCCCGCGGCGATGCCGGCGGTGGTGATCATCAGGTTCTCGACCAGGAAGTAGCGCAGGATGTCGCCCTTGCGCGCGCCGATCGCGCGGCGCACGCCGATCTGCTTGCGGCGCTGGTTCACCCACAGGCTGGCCATGCCGACAATGCCCGAGGCGGTGATCAGCAGCAGGAAGAAGGTGACCGCGATCAGCAGGCCGGCCATCAGGCGCTCGCCGGCGTAGCGCCGGTCGCGCGACTCGGCGAGGGTGCGGCGACTCAGCAGGACGCGGTCGTTGCTCAGGCCCAGCAGCACCTTCTCGACCTCGGCCATCACCTGTTCGTGGCGGCCGGACTCCGTGCGGATCGAGTAGCGGGTGAAGGGATCGAGGTAGCGCATCGGCAGGATCAGGCTGTATTCGGCCGCATCGCCCACGTTGGCCCAGGGCGTCTGCAGTCGCTCGACCACGCCGATGACCTGGGTCGGCGGATTGTCCGGGCCGCCCAGGTAGATCGACTTGCCCAGCACCGAAGACGCCTCGGGCCAGAGCGCGGTGGCCATGGCCTTGGTGATGATCGCGACGCTGGGCTGGTTGCGGTCGACCTGCGGATCGGACTCGATGTAGTCGCCTGCCTCGAAATCCCGGCCCTCGACCAGGGTCAAGCCGAAGGCGTCGATCATCGACTCAGGCGTGAAGTACTGCGCGGCCGACGACACCGGCGAGTCCTGCTGGTCGGTGGAGGTGACGATCGGGCCGACGTTCCAGCCCGACTGGCCCAGCGGGACCTGATTGGTCCAGGCCGCGGCGACGACGCCGGGCACCGCGCGGATGGCTTCCATGTCGCGAAGCTGCATGCCGCGGACGTCGCTGATGGCGCGGTGTGGATAGAAGCGCATCTCGGACACATTGGCCTCGTCGGCGCCGCTGGGGCGCGCGGCCGTGGCCAGGCGGTCCTGGATGATGTACAGGGCGTTGCAAACGATCGCCAGCGTCAGCGCGACCTGGGCCGCGATCAGCAGCGGCGCGGTCTTGTTGCGCAGCATGGCCGAAAGGATGGGACGGATTTCCATGGCGGCGGGTCCTTACTGGCTCTTGAGCTGGAGGGCGGGCACCACCTGGCAGGCGCGCCAGGTCGGCAGCAGGCCGGCGACGATGGCCGCGACCACCGACACCACGGCGGCGATGGCGAGCATCGGCACGTCCAGGTGGGTGAGCTGGGCGATGTTCTGGTTGAAATCGCGGATGAAGGCCAGTGCACCGAAGGTAAGGGCGATACCGACGCCGGCACCGACCAGGCCGATCACCGCGGCCTCGGTCAGGTATTGCCGGAAGACTTCGCTCCGCGAGGCACCCAGGGCCCGGCGTACGCCGATCTCGCCGGGCCGCGCACTGAACTTGGCCAGCAGCAGGCCGACGGTGTTCACCAGGCAGACCAGCAGGAAACCGAAGGCCAGCCAGGTGGACGTCCGGGTGTCGTCGTTGACCACTTCACGTTCCTCCAGCCACTCGCGCACGTTGTAGAGGCGGTTGTTGACCGGCAGCTCGAAGCGGTTGAGCGCCTTCTGTTCGTTGACGTAGGCCGTCAGGTAGTCGGCGTAGTCGTCCCGCTGGCCGGCGGACTCGAGTTCGACCCACATCTGCACCCAGTTGCACTCGCCTTCGACCAGGCCGCGAAAGCCCGGCGCCGGCGGCGTGGAATTGCAGCTGATGCTGCCGCTGACCTGCAGCTCGCGGGCGACGGCGGTGCGCAGCGGCAGGAAGATGTCCTCGCTGGTGTCGAAGCTTTGGCTGCCGATGAGGCGATAGAACTTTGGCAGCGGGTTCCAGGTGTCGATCACGCCCACGACCTGGTATTCGCTGTCGCTGGCGCGGATGCTCTGGCCGACCGGGTTCACGCCTTCGCCGAACACGCGCTCGGCCAGGCTGCGGCTGATCACCGCCACCTGTGTGCCGCGCTGGTCGTCCTCGGCCGACCAGGGCTGGCCGTGCAGGAAGGGCACGTCGAACATGGCGAAGAAGTCGCGGCCCACCGCCAGGCCTTCACTGAAGAAGGGCGGCAGGTCAGGCCGTCCGGAATCGATCGGCGGGCTGACGCCGAAGATCGGCGTCTGGCGTACGCCCTTGCCGGCCTCCCAGAGCGCCAGCGCGTCGCGCATGGTGAGCTGGTCCGGCGGCTCGCGGCCGGTGTCCGTGGCCGCACCATCACCGGCCGGGCCATTGTCGAGCAGCGGCACGAACAGGCGGTCGGACTTCTGCGGGATCGGATCGCCCGACATGCCGCGCAGCAGGGTCAGCGTGGTCATCGACGCCGCCACGCCCACCGACAGGGTCAGCACCATCAGGGTGGTAAGCACCGGATTCCGGCGCAGGCTGCGGAAGCCCAGGGCAAGGTAATAGCCGAACATGGCGGGCTCCTCAGGCGGTGGTGGCGTGGGCGGCCGCGGCGTTGGCCAGGCTGCGCGCCGTTTCGTGGGTCAGGTCGCTGACCTGGCCGTCGATGATGTGCACGTTGCGGTGCGCGCGCGCAGCCAGCTCCGGGTCGTGGGTCACCATCAGGATGGTGGTGCCGGCGGCGTTGATTTCCTCGAGCAGCTCCATCACGCCGCGGGCCATCTGCGAATCAAGGTTGCCGGTCGGTTCGTCCGCCAGCAGTACGCGCGGCGAGCCGGCGAGGGCGCGGGCGATGGCAACGCGCTGCTGCTGGCCACCGGAGAGTTCGGCCGGGTAGTGCTTCATG
>CAXAYM010000045.1:0-11236 GCA_963973175.1 uncultured Arenimonas sp. | reverse complement strand
GGGGGGGGGGGGGAGAGTGTTCGTGCGGCCGCCGGCAGGCGCACTGCCATCGGCGGCCGCCTTCTTCACGTCGGCCGCCGTCACCACGCCATCGGCACCGGTCGCCTTCACGCGCGACAGGTCCACCTTGAGCTTGCGGGCCAGGGCGCGCACGGCCGGCATGGCGCGCACGCCGCCGACCACGGACGCCTGCTCGCTGCGTACGGCATTCGAACTTTGCATGGCGCCGACGACCGTGCCGGCGTCGGCCGATTCTTCGGCCTCGTCCTGTGGCTCCTGGCGGATCTCGCCGCCTTCGTCGGACGCGACCACGGTCAGGTCCTCGCCGTCGTCGCGCGAGGGCTCGTTCGGCACCGGCTTGCCGGCGCCCTTGTGGCCATGCGAATGGCCGGTGTCCTGGGCATCGGCACGCTGGGGCAGGGAGGGATCGATCTCTATCTCGACCAGCCAGCTGCCGGTTTCGATGACGTCGCCGGCCTTGCCGGCCAGGCGCGTGACCTTGCCGGAGAACGGCGAGGGCACCTCGACCACGGCCTTGGCGGTTTCCATCGACACCAGGGGCTCGTCGAGCTTGATGACATCGCCTTCCTTCACCAGCCACTCGACGATCTCGGCGTCGGGCAGGCCTTCGCCCAGGTCGGGCAGGTTGAACAGCTTCTTTTCGCTCATCTTCGAGTCCTCAGCCCGCCGCCAGCGCGCGCTTGGCGGCGGCGACGATCTTGTCCACGCTCGGCAGGTACTTCATCTCGAGGCGGAACAGGGGGATGTGGGTGTCGTAGCCGGTGACGCGCTCGACCGGGGCCAGCAGGTCGTACATGGATTCCTCGGCCAGCCGCGCGGCGATTTCGGCGCCGAAACCAGCGGTTTTCGCCGCTTCGTGCACGATCACGCAGCGGCCGGTCTTGGCCACCGACTCGCGGATCGTGTCGAAATCCAGCGGCTTGAGCGTGGCCACGTCGATGACCTCGGCGCTGATGCCGTCCTCGGCCAGCTTGTCGGCGGCCTCGAGCGTTTCCTTCACCTGCGCGCCCCAGGTGACGAGCGTGAGGTCATCGCCATCGCGCAGCTGGAAGCACACGTCCAGCGGCAGCGCCTCGCCGTCGTCGGGCACCTCTTCCTTGTACTGGCGGTAGATGCGCTTGGGCTCCATGAAGATCACCGGATCCGGGTCGCGGATCGCGGCCAGCAGCAGGCCATAGGCACGCTGCGGCGACGACGGCATGACCACACGCAGGCCCGGCACGTTGGTGAAGATCGATTCGTTGGCTTCGCTGTGGTGTTCCGGTGCGCGGATGCCGCCGCCCCAGGGCACGCGCAGCACCATCGGGCAGGTCAGTCGTCCACGGGTGCGGTAACGGAAGCGCGCCGCGTGGCAGATGATGTGGTCCACCATCGGGTACATGAAGCCGTCGAACTGCGCCTCTGCGACGGGCTTCATGCCCTGCGAGGCCAGGCCGACCGTGAGGCCGGCGATGGTGGTTTCGTCCAGCGGCGTGTCGATGACGCGCTGGTCGCCGAAGGTCTGCTGCAGGCCGGCGGTGGCGCGGAAGACGCCGCCGTTCACGCCCACGTCCTCGCCCAGCACCAGCACGGTGTCGTCGTGTTTCATTTCCCAGGCCAGGGCCTGGGTGATCGCCTCGATCAGCGTGATGGCGGCCATCTCAGCGACCCTCCCACTTGATCGCGTCGGCGCGCTGGGCTTCCAGGTCGGCCGGCAGTTCGGCGTAGAGGTAGTCGAACATCGCTTCCACCGGCTGCACCTTGGTTTCCAGGTAGGCATTGACCTCGATGTCCACCTGCTTGCCGCACTCCTCCTTCCACTCGGCCTCCTCGGCCTCGCTCCAGACGCCTTCGGAGATCAGGAAGGTGCGCAGTCGCGACATCGGCTCGCGTTCCCAGGCCTCCTTCACTTCGGCGTCCTCGCGGTAGCGGCGGGCGTCGTCGGCGGTGGTGTGGTCGGACAGGCGGTAGGTGACCAGCTCGAGCACGCTGCCGCCGTGGCCGTTGCGGGCGCGCTTGAGCGCGTGGTCCATCGCGGCGCGCACGGCGATGATGTCGTTGCCGTCCACCTGCACGCAGTCCAGGCCGCCGGCCAGGCCCTTCTGGGCCAGCGTCTTGGCGCCGGTCTGGGCCTTGCGCGGCACCGAGATGGCCCAGCCGTTGTTGATGATGCACAGCACGAAGGGCAGGGCGTAGGCGCCGGCCGAATTGATGGCGGCGTAGGTGTCGGTCTTGGAACTGCCGCCGTCGCCGACGCAGGTCACCGCCACCCGTGGCTCGCCGCGCAGCTTGAAGGCCAGCGCGGCGCCGGCCGCGTGCAGGCACTGGGTGGCGATGGGCACGCACCAGGGGTAGTCGTGCGGCGGGCCGGAGAAGTCGTTGCCGCGTTCGTCGCCGCCCCAGTACATCAGCACGTCGCGGGGTTTGACGCCGCGCATGAACTGGGCGCCGTACTCGCGGTAGCTCGGCGCCAGCACGTCGTCGTACTGCATCGCGCTGCCGATGCCGATGTGCGCGGCCTCGTGGCCCAGGCAGCTGGCGTAGGTGCCGAGCTTGCCGGTGCGCTGCAGCGCCACCGACTTGGTGTCGAAGGTGCGAACGAGCAGCATGTGCTTGAACAGCTCGACCAGGTTGCGACGGTCTTTGGCGAACTCGGGCAGGTCGTCGCGGACCAGCCGGCCGTCGGGGCCAAGGTATTGAAGGTATTCGATTTCGAAGGTGGCGACGGTACTCATTCGGGCCTCCCGGGCAGGCGACCTTGATAGCAGCCCGCGCCGGCCCAAGGCAAGTCGCGAGGCCCTTTCGACGGGCAAAAAGAAACCCCGCCGAAGCGGGGTTTCCAGTGCGGCGGCGGGCTTCGGCGCCCGCCCGGCGAGGCTCAGCGTGCCAGCGGCATGCGCAGCGCCTCGAGGTTGTTGCCGGTGTTCGGATCCGCCGAGCGCGACTGCACCCAGCCGAGCACGTCGAAGCGACCGCTGCGCGGCGGCGTGCTGGTGGTGACACCCAGCTCCAGCACGTCCTCGTTGCCGGCCACGATCCCGCCGGCGATTTCGCAGCGCAGCAGCGTCGCCAGCAGCGTGCCGTCCTTGCTGCAGGTCCAGCTGGCCGGCGCGTTGACGTCGATCTGCTCCGGCGCGGCCTGCACCAGCACCGTCACCGTCGGCGAAAGCGCCAGGTCCGGACCGAGGTTGGCGACGGTGACCAGCAGCACGTTGCGCACGCCGACCCGGTAGGACTTCACGACCGCGTCGAGGTCGAACATCAGGTCCGCACGGCGGTTGTTGGCCTTCGACAGGTACAGCACCACCGGATCATGGTCCGAGAAGCGGACCGGGATCGACCCGTCGGCGAAGTTGTCGACCGCGAAGTCGGCGTTCAGGCGTGCGTGCTCGGTCCGCAGGCCCGGGAACTCGGCCAGCAGGGGCTGGTTGACGACGATGTGGTCCAGGGTCTGCGCATTGCCTTCGAAGGAGAAGGAATAGCGGCCGGACGCCGGCTGCAGCGTGGTCAGGTTGGTCAGCGTCGCGCCGATCGGGCTTTCCGCGTGCTCGACCACGGCGTCGTTGGCGGCCTCCTGGCCGGTGATGATGCCCATCACGTCGACGTAGCCGTCGTTGAACTCGAAGGCGTTGAAGTCGCCCAGCAGCACGATCCGCTCCTGCGGGTTGGCCTGCTGGAACTGCTCGACCAGGTCGGCCAGGAACACGGCCTGGCTGGCCCGCTTGACCCGGCGGCGGTCGCCGGTGGTCGGGTAGTTGTTCGAGCCCGGCTCGTTCGAGTTGATGTCGATCAGCGACAGCAGGTGGTTGCCTATCACCGTCACCGGCGTGCCGGCGCCGGCGCTGCCGTTGAGCACGGCGCGCAGGACCAGCGGCGGCCGGTCGTTCATCACCGAGGTGCTGGCATTGGGGTTGGTGATCACGGCGTCCTTGCCGTACTGGGTCACCGACACCACCTGCACGCGCGGCACCGACGGGCGCACTTCCGCGGTGTTGACCAGGAAGCCGATGTTGATCTTGCTGCCGTCGTTGCCTTCCTCGAGGTAGGCCGCGTATTCCGGGCCGCGGGCGCAGGTCGCGTTGAGGCGGTCCGCCAGCAGCTGGAGCGTACGCAGGTTCTCGATCTCGACCATGCCGACGATATCGGGGGCCTTCATGAAGTCGCAGATCGCCAGCGAGGCCTTGTCCAGGCGCTTCTCGAAGGCAACCGTCGTCAGCGGCACGTCGCCGCCGACGTCGTTCACGTCGTCGTAGAAGCGCAGCATGTTGGCACTGGCGATGGTGAACTCGCCGGCCGCCGGGTCGGGCACGGCCCGCGGCATGGCGCCGCCGGACACGGCCACCGGGGCGCCCGGGTCCGGCATCAGGATGTAGGTGCCGAAGCCGTAGTCGAGCACGCCGACCAGGCCGGTCACCACCGCGCCGGTATCGACGACCAGCGAAGACGCGCCGACCTGGCCACGGCTCTGGATGCGCAGGCGCTCGGGGTTGGTGTCGAAGCGCGGCGTGTTCACGGGCAGCGGCGGGGTCTCGTCCAGCACGCCCACGCCGGGCTCACGGAACGGGCGCGCGATGCCTTCGACCACGCCCCAGAAGTTGCCGTTCGGGAAGGCCAGGGCATCGTTCTCGTCGATGCTGCCTTCGGTCGGCGCGGTCGCCACCAGGCGGGCCACCGAGACGCGCATGCCTTCGAGCGGCTCGAGCTGGTCCACCGGCCCGTTCGGGTCGGTCATCGCGGCGGTGATCTCCACCGGCGCCGGCAGCGCGTTGCCGCTGCTGATGATGTTGACGACCGGGCCGGTCAGCTCGGTGATGAAGTCCTGGTGCGGATTGGACGAAGAGCGGTATTCCTCGACCGTGCCCGACACCCGCACGCGGTCGCCGACGGCGACGGTGGGCGCGCCGCCGGTGAACACGAGGATGCCTTCGGAGGTGGCCGCATCGGCGTCCTCCTGGCCCGGGACCGTCTGCAGGAAGAAGGCGTTGTTGAAGCGCAGGGCGGTGACGATGCCCTCGACGGCGACCAGGTCGCCGTCGCGCGGCGACAGGCGGCCCGAACCCTGGACGTCGTGGATGCCCAGCAGCGGCGCCTCCACGTCGGTGGTTTCGGTGGCCTGGTTGTTGGCCGGCTGCTGGTCGAACAGCGCCGACGAGACGGAGGCCGTCGTGCTCAGGGTGCCCGCGAAGGCGCCGCTGACCTGCAGGTCCAGCACGACGTTGCCGCCGGCGCCGGAAGCGACCGGGCCGGCGCCGGTGCACTCGAGCACCTGCGCCACTACCGCGCAGCTGTCGAACAGCGCAGGCGCGGCGGTGTGGCCGACATAGCTGGTGCCGGCCGGGATCGGCAGGCTCAGGGCCAGGCCCGTGACGGCCTGCGGACCGACGTTGGTGACGGTGGCGGTGTAGGACAGCGCATCCCCCGAGGTCACCGGGTCGGCGTTGTCGGCCAGGGTGACCGAGAGGTCCGAGAAGGTGTCATAGACGGTGATCTCGACCTGGCCGCTGTTGTTGCTCAGGTCCGGGTCACCGGCCGGGGCAGAGGTGCCGGGCACCGTGACCACGCCGGAGACGCCCGGATTGACGGTGTACCGGACCCGGTAGGTGATGGCCGCACCTGGATCCAGGTAAAGACTGCAGATGCTGTCACCCCCGGCGCCGCCGAAGACTCCGCAAGAACCGCCCACGTCGCCGACCTGATCTTCAAAAGACGTGTTGAAGGTTGACGTCAACGTATCGGGAGCCGAAAGCGTGTACTGGGTGTTCGCGATCGGCTGGGTGCCGATGTTCGTTAAGCGCGTACGGATGTCGACCGCGCCTCCGGGAATTGTTTCGGCCGGGTCGACCGACATCTCGATCAGCAGGTCGGGACCGCTGGCGCCCAGCACCGGCGTCAGCGAGAAATCGTCCACCGCCAGGCCGTCGTCGGCGCCCGAGGCGTTGACGTCGGTCCAGCGGATGCAGAAACCGCTGCCGTTGGCGATGGCCAGGCCGCCGATCTGGCTGGCGATGGCGGTGCGGTTGGCGGCGTCGTTGCCGTCCTTCGCGCCGGTGCCGACGGTGTTCGGGGTGTTGAAGTCCAGCGCGTCCACGTCCACCCAGGCGCCGTCGGTCAGGCCGGTGGCGTCGAGGCTGTACTGGAAGTTGATCGTGTCGGTGCGGCCGGCCGTGCCGGAGCGCCACTGCTCGCCGGTGTAGGCGATGTCCAGGGCGCTGACTTCGGTGCCGGTGTCGTTGGTGAAGCAGGCCCCGAAGGTCGGGTTCAGGGTGCCGCTGAGCAGGCCGCCGAGGGCGCGCTCGCTGCTGCCGCTGGCGCCATAGCTGTACGTGTCGCCGGCGTTGCTCGAACCGGTGTCGACGGCGTACTGCTCATTGTCGCGCGAGCCACCGCCGCTTTCCGTCATCAGCCAGCCCGGAAGGGTCAGGGCGTTGGTCGTGGTGCCGGCCGCGTTGGCCAGGCCGTCGAAATTCTGGGTGTAGGCCGGCCCCGTGAGGGACACCTGGGCCGAGGCCGCCCCGGCCGCCAGGCAAAGGACGAGCAACGCGGTTACGCGTGGCGCTAGCTTCATGATTGGATTTCCCCTGGTAAAAGACGCAAAAGCCTGATTGACGGCCTTCGCAGCCGGATGGTAGCCGTTTTTGGTTGCGTTGGCGTTACGGTCCCGGGGGGCTACTCTTGTGCACCCCAGCAAAACCCGGGAATCACCGTGTCCCAGCCCCCGAACCAGCGCGCCCTCGAGCAGGGCATCACTACCGACCTGCGCGACCGCCTCACCTACGGCGGCTACCTGCAGCTCGACACCCTGCTCTCGGCGCAGAAGCCGCTGTCGGACCCGCCGCACCACGACGAAATGCTCTTCATCGTCCAGCACCATGTCTCGGAGCTGTGGCTGAAGCTGCTGATCCACGAGCTGCGGGCCGCGCTGGCCTGCCTGCAGGGCGACGAACTGGGGCCGATGCAGAAGATCCTGGCCCGGGTGAAGCAGATCCAGCGCCAGCTGACCGAGATGTGGTCGGTGCTCGAGACCCTGACGCCGGCCGACTACCTGCAGTTCCGCGACATCCTGGGCCCGGCCTCGGGTTTCCAGTCTCTGCAGTACCGGCTGGTGGAGTTCCTGCTGGGCAACAAGAACGCCGACATGGTGAAGGTGTTCTCGCACGACCCGGCCGCCACCGCGGAGCTGGAGGCCGTGCTCAACGCGCCCAGCCTCTACGACGAATTCCTGCGTCACCTGCACCGCAAGGGGTATGCCATCCCGGCGCGCTGCGTCGAGCGCGACTGGTCCCAGCCCTACGAGCGCGAGTCGTCGCTGGTCCCGGTGTTCAAGGAGATCTACGAGGACACCGACACCCACTGGGAGGCCTACGCCACCTGCGAGCAGCTGGTGGACGTGGAGGCCAGCTTCCAGTTCTGGCGCTTCCGCCACATGAAGACCGTCGAGCGCATCATCGGCTACCGGCGGGGCACCGGCGGCAGCTCCGGGGTCGGCTTCCTCAAGCAAGCGCTTGAACTAACCTTCTTCCCCGAACTGTTCGAGGTGCGCACCGTGCTGGGACAGCCGGGCTGAGGCACCACCCGGCCGGGCGGGCTGCTAGTCTTCGGCACTGGTCAGCCAACCGTCCGGAGTCCCCATGAGCCAAGCCACCCCGCCCGACCTCGCCAAGCGCGGCTGGATCGCCCGCAGCCTCGACCTGGTCGAGCGCGCCGGCAACAAGCTGCCCGACCCGGCGGTGCTGTTCCTGATCCTGATGCTGGTCACCTGGGCGGTGTCGGCGCTGATGTCGAACATGGACTTCGCCGAACTCGACCCGCGCAGTGGCGACCCGGTGCAGATCGTCAACCTGCTCAGCGGCAGCAGCCTGACGGCTTTCCTGGCCAGCATGGTCAACACCTTCGTCACCTTCGCGCCGCTGGGCGTGGTGCTGGTGGCGATGCTGGGCCTGGGCGTGGCCGAACACACCGGCTTCATCAACGCGGCGCTGCGGGCGATGCTCGGCGTCACTCCGAAGGCGCTGCTGACCCCGGCCCTGATCGGCGTCGGCATCCTCAGCCACATCGCGGTGGATGCGGGCTACGTGCTGGTGATCCCGCTGGGCGCGGTGATCTTCTACGCCGCCGGCCGACATCCGCTGGCGGGCATCGCGGCCGCCTTCGCCGGCGTGTCCGGCGGTTTTTCGGCCACCTTCATCGTGCCTTCAAGCCTTGATCCCCTGCTGGCCGGCCTGACCCAGGCGGCGGCGCAGCTGATCGACCCGGCCTACGAGGTCAACCCGCTCAACAACTACTTCTTCACCACCAGTTCGACGGTGCTGATCATGCTGGTGGGCTGGTTCCTCACCGACCGGGTGATCGAGCCACGCCTGAAGGCCACGCCGGTGGATGGCGACACGAGCCAGATGCCGACCATGAGCGCGCTCAAGCCCGAGGAGCACAAAGGCCTGGCCTGGGCGACCGGCGCGATGGCCGTCGCGGTGCTGCTGTTCGTGCTCACCCTGCTGCCGGCCGGCACGCCCTGGGGCGCCGACCCGGCGACCCTGGCCCCGGGCACGCATCCGCTGCTGGCCTTCACCTCGCCGCTGATGCGCTCGATCGTGCCGCTGATCTTCATCTTCTTCCTGATCCCGGGCGTGGTGTACGGCTACGTCGCGGGCACCGTGAAGACCCACCGCGACGTGATCGCCGGCATGTCCAAGGCGATGTCGGGCATGGGCTACTACATCGTGATGGCGTTTTTTGCGGCGCAGTTCATCTATGCCTTCGGGCAGTCGAACCTGGGCGTGCTGATGGCGATCAAGGGCGCCAACCTGCTGCAGGCGATGGGCCTGCCGATGGCCGCCACCCTGGTGGGCATCGTCCTGCTGTCGGGTTTCGTGAACCTGATGGTGGGCTCGGCCTCGGCCAAGTGGGCCCTGATCGGCGCGGTGATGGTGCCGATGCTGATGCAGCTGGGCGTCTCGCCGGACCTCACCCAGGCCGCCTACCGCGTCGGCGACAGCTCGACCAACATCATCACGCCGTTGCTGCCCTATTTCCCGCTGATCGTGGTGTTCTGCCAGAAGTACGTGAAGGGCGCCGGCGTCGGCACCCTGCTGGCGCTGATGCTGCCGTATTCGATCACCCTGCTGGTCGTCTGGACGGCCTTCCTGATCGGCTTCTGGGCCCTGGGCATCCCGCTGGGCGTGGGTTCGAGCTTCACCTACCCGCCGGGCGGCTGAAACTGAACGGGGCGGCCGGCGTTTGACGCAGCCGCCCCCACCGGTTACACCTTCGCGCCTTGTTTCATTTTGATTACCCAGGGGAGTAAGCAACCAAGTGGCCACCCATCCGACTACCGCCGGGGAAAAAACCTTCCTCGGCCACCCGCGCGGACTCTACGTCCTGTTCTTCGCCGAAATGTGGGAGCGCTTCTCCTACTACGGCATGCGCGCGCTGCTGATCTTCTACCTCGTCAAGCACTGGCTCTACAGCGAGGAAGAATCGTCGATCATCTACGGTGCCTACACGGCGCTGGTTTACATCACGCCGGTGCTGGGTGGCTACCTGGCGGATCGTTACCTGGGCCAGCGCAAGGCCGTGCTCTACGGCGCCGTGCTGCTGACCATCGGCCACTGCCTGATGGCGATCGAGGGCGACGGCGGACAGACCAGCTGGGCGCTGAACTGGTTCTGGCTGGCGCTGAGCTTCATCATCGTCGGTTCGGGCTTCCTGAAGGCCAACATCTCGGTGATCGTCGGCCAGCTGTACCCGCGCACCGACCTGCGTCGTGACTCGGCGTACACGATCTTCTACATGGGCATCAACCTCGGTGCTGCCGCGGGCGCGATCATCGCCGGTTGGCTGGGCGAGACCTACGGCTGGGCCTACGGCTTCGGTGCCGCCGGCCTGGGCATGCTTCTGGGCCTGGTCGTGTTCGTGATCGGCAAGCCGGCGTTGATGGGCAAGGGCGAGGCGCCCGATCCCGTGCGCCTGGCCAGCCGCACCGCCGGCCTGAGCATGGAGTGGTGGCTCTACGTCGTCGGCCTGCTCGGCGTGGGCCTGGTCTGGGTGCTGATCCAGTACCAGAGCCTGGTGGGCTGGCTGCTCGGCGTCGCCGGCATCATCCTGGTCGGCTACGTCATGTTCACCGCGGTGTTCAAGCTCGCGCCGCACGATCGCGACCGCATCTTCGCGGCGATGTACCTGATTGTCGGCTCGATCCTGTTCTGGGCCCTGTTCGAACAGGCCGGTTCGTCGCTGAACCTGTTCACCGACAGCTCGGTGGACCGTCGCCTGCTGGGTTACGAAGTGCCGGCCTCGGTGTTCCAGTCCATCAACGCGATCTACATCGTGCTGCTCGGACCGGTCTTCGCCGGCCTCTGGCTTTTCCTCGGCCGCCGCGGCCTCGAGCCCTCGTCGCCGGCCAAGTTCGGCCTGGGCGTCATCCAGCTCGGCGCCGGCTTCCTGGTGCTGGTCGCCGGCTCCTCGGCGATCTACGAGGGTGGCCTGACCCCGGTGCTGTTCATCTTCCTGATCTACCTGCTGCACACGACCGGCGAACTCTGCCTGTCGCCGGTGGGCCTGTCGGCGATGAACCGGCTGTCGCCGGCGCACCTGGCCAGCCTGATCATGGGCACCTGGTTCTTCGCGTCGGCTTCGGGCAATTTCGTTGCCGGCATGATCGCGGCGGCGACCGGCGCGGAAGGCGTCGACAACGCCGGCCCCGAGCGCGTGCTCGAGGTCTACACGACGGTCGGCTGGGTCGCGGTCGGCGTGGGCGTGTTCATGGTGCTGATCGCGCCGCTGGTCAAGAAGCTCATGCACCTCGACACCCTCAAGGACTTCGAGGACGACGTGCCGGGCCAGGCCGAGATCGGCGAGCCGCAGGCGGGTGGCACGCATCCCAAGGCCTGAGTCCACGCCTTGGCGCAAAAAAGAAACGGGGCCTTCGGGCCCCGTTTTCTTTTCCTGGGAGCCGGACCGCGGCTCAGAGCAGGTGGCGCAGCCCGGGCAGGTACTTTTCCAGCGAACCGGTGTTCACCGCGACCACGCGTTCGCCTTTGCGCAGCAGGCCGAGGTCGAGCAGCCGGGGCAGGGCGGCCAGGCAGGCCGCGCCCTCGGGGGAGATCCAGTGCCGGCGTTCGCGCCAGACCGTCGACAGCTCGCGCGCGGTATCGGTTTCGGACACGGCGACCGCAGCGCCGCCGCAGGCGCGGATGATCTGCAGCACCCGGAACTGGCCGACGCCGGCCGGCACGTTCAG
>CAXAYM010000044.1:0-11450 GCA_963973175.1 uncultured Arenimonas sp. | reverse complement strand
AATCGGAGCCGATCGGCAGCTCCAGCCAGATCCAGACGCCGAACATGATGCTCCAGCCCGCCAGGAACACCATCGAGTACGGAAGCATCGTCGCCACCAGGGTGCCGATGCCGGCCTTGGGTTCGTAGCGCTGGAAGAAGGCGATGATCAGTGCGAAATAACTCATCATCGGCGAGATGATGTTGGTGACGCTGTCGCCGACGCGGTAGGCCACCTGGGTCATTTCCGGCGAATAACCCAGCAGCATGAACATCGGGATGAACACCGGCGCCATCAGCGCCCACTTGGCCGAGGCCGAACCCATGAACAGGTTCACCACCGCGGTGAGCAGGATGAAGCAGATGAACAGCGGGATCGTCGGCAGGCCCAGGGCCTTGAGGAAGTCGGCGCCTTCGACCGCGAACACCAGGCCCAGCTGGGTCCAGTTGAAGAAGGCCACGAACTGGGCGGCGAAGAACACCAGCACCAGGTAGCCACCCAACGTGCTCATGCTGGCAGCCATGCCCTTGATGACGTCGCTGTCGGACTTGATCGTGCCCGCGCCGACGCCGAAGGCGATGCCCGCGATCACGCCGTAAAGGAAGATGATCACCACCACGCCGCTGAGGAAGGGCGAGCGAAGCAGGTCGCCGGTGGTGGCGTCGCGCAGGAAGCCGGCGCCGGGGATCGATCCCTGGGGCAGCGCCGACCAGACCAGCAACAGCGTGAATATCGCCACCGCGATGGCCGCGTAGGCCATGCCGCGCTTCTCAGCCGGGCTCAGGCGCTGCGAGTCGGGGTCGACGTCGTCGGCCGTCTTGACGACCTGGGTCGGCGCATCGGCAAAACGTGGCGCGACGATCCTTTCCGTGACGAACCAGCCCAGCAGGGTGATCACCGGGGTCGAGGCGATCATGAAGTACCAGTTCGCGAGCGGGCTGACCGTGTAGTTCGGGTCGACGATGCGGGCCGCTTCCTGCGACAGGCCCGACAGCAGCGGATCGATGGTGCCGATCAGCAGGTTGGCCGAATAACCGCCGGATACGCCGGCGAACACCGCGGCCATGCCGAGGATGGGATGGCGGCCGGCCGACAGGAAGATCAGCGCGCCCAGCGGCACCAGCAGCACGTAGCCGATCTCGCTGGCCATGTTCGACATCACGCCGGCGAACACCAGCACCGGCGTCAGCAGGAAGCGCGGCGCCGCCAGCACCAGCATGCGCAGCGAGGCGCCGATCAGGCCGCTGTGTTCGGCCACGCCGATGCCGATAAGGGCCACCAGCACCACGCCCAGGGGCGCAAAGCCGGTGAAGTTGGTCACCGCGCCGGTGAGCATGCGGTGCAGGCCTTCGATGCTCATCAGGTTCACGGGGGTGACGATCTCGCCCGTGGACGGGTGCGCCACGCTCAGTCCGGCCATCGAGGCCAGCCAGGACATCACCACGACGGCCAGGGCCAGCAGGGCGAACAGGGTGGCGGGATGGGGCAGGGCATTGCCACCGCGCTCGACGATGGTCAGGAAGCGGTCCATCAGGCTGCGCTTCTTGGTCGCGGACTCGGCCATTCAAATCTCCGGGGAACGTGGGTGGGCCGCCATGTCCGGCCCGGGGCGCCCGACTATAACCGAGGGCGGGCAGGCGTCGCCCGGGATGTGGATAATCGGGTGCAATTCGAAGGGGGAGTCGGACATGACGATGTTCCTGGCCATCGTCGGCCTGGTGCTGGTGCTGTGGGTCGTGTTCACGTTCAACCGGCTGGTGCGCCTGCGCAACCAGGTGCGGGCCGGCTGGAGCGACATCGACGTGCAGCTGATGCGCCGCCACGACCTGGTGCCGCGCTTGGTCGACGCCGTGCGCGCCTATGTCGGCCATGAGAAGGCCGTGCTCGAGAACGTCACCGAGCTGCGCGCCCAGGCCATGCAGACCTCGTCGCCGGCGCGGCTGGCCGGGCTGGAGGGCCAGCTCGAGGCCGGCCTGGGCCGGCTGGTGCTGCTCAAGGAGGCCTATCCGGACCTCAAGGCCAGCGAGAACTTCCTGAAGCTGCAGACCGACCTGGTCGAGGTCGAAGACCACCTGCAGTACGCCCGGCGCTTCTACAACGGCGCGGTGCGCGCCAACAACGACGCCGTGCAGCGCTTCCCCGACCTGGTGGTGGCCCGTGGTTTCGGCTTCGGCGAAGCCGAGTTTTTCGAGGCCGGGGCCCCGGCCCGGAACGCGCCGCGGGTGGAGGTATCGCAGTGAGCCGGCTCGTGCAGCTGCTCGTGGTCCTGGGGCTCGCGTTGCTCGCGGGCCCGGTGATCGCGCAGGAGCGCATCCTAGCTTTCCATGCCGATATCGCCGTCAACGCCGATGGCAGCATGGAGGTCACCGAACGCATCTCCGTGCGTGCCCTGGGGCGGGAGATCCGGCGTGGCATCGTCCGCGAATTCCCCACGCGGTATCGCGATGCCGCCGGGAACCGGTACGTGGTGGACTTCGAAGTGCTGGGCGTGCAGCGCGACGGCCGGGACGAAGCCTGGTTCACCGAGGACGCGGCCAACGGCGTGCGGGTGAACACCGGCGACGACAGCCTGTTGCCCGTCCCTGCCGACATCACCTACACCATTCGGTACCGGACGTCCCGCCAGCTGGGCTTTTTCGAGACCCACGACGAGCTCTACTGGAACGTGACCGGTTTGGGTTCGGCCTTCCCGATCGAGCGGGCCAGTGCCCGCGTCCGGCTGCCTGCGGACGTACCGGTAGCCGACATGGACCTCGACGCATACACGGGGGCGGAGGGCGCGCAGGGCAAGAACTTCGTGGCGGCGACGCCCGCGCCCGGCGTCGCCGAATTCGCGACGACAAGCGGCTTGGGTCCCCATGAAGGCCTCACGATCGTCGTGGGATTTCCCAAGGGCCTGGTGGTTGAGCCCGGCGGGGGCCAGCGGCTCTTGTGGCTGCTTCGGGACAACGGTGGGGTGCTCATCGCCCTGCTGGGCCTTGGCCTGCTGGTGCCCTGGTACCTGCTGAACTGGCATCGCGTCGGCCGAGACCCTGCGTCCGGTTCCATCTTTCCCCGCTACGACGCCCCGGAAGGATTCAGTCCGGGCGAACTGCGCTACCTGTGGAAACAGGCCCACTCCGATCGCTGCTTTTCCGCCGACCTGGTGGACCTTGGCGTCCATGGCCACGTGATCATCGAGCAGTCCGGCAAGAAGGACTGGGCGGTGACCCGTCGTGAAACGTCCGGCGCGGCGCCGACGGAAAGCCAGCGGGTGCTCCTGGAGAAGCTGTTCGCCAGATCGCCGCACGTGGAGCTCGAGAACACCAATGCCTCGGTGATCGGCGGCGCGCGCATCCACCACCTCAAGGCCCTGGACAGGCGCATGCACCCGGCCTATTTCAAGCGCAACGGCTGGCCGCTGCTGTTGGGCTGGCTGTTCTCCATCGCCGTGGGCGTTCTGGCTTTCCTGGTGGCCGGTGGCAGCGGTGTGCCGCTGATCTTCGGCGTGCTGGTGCTGATGCTGGTGGCCCACCTGGTGTTCGGCTGGCTGATGAAAGCGCCCACGCCAGAAGGTCGCAAGCTGCTGGACGCCATCGAAGGACTGCGGCTTTACCTGGGCGTGGCCGAGCGCGATGAATTGGCGCGCTTGGCCAAACCCGGCGGCCCCGCCGAACCATCCCTCGACCCCGAGCGTTACCAGCGGCTGCTGCCATACGCGCTGGCGCTGGATGTGGAAGACGCCTGGACCGAACACTTCACCGAAGCCGTGGGTGTGCAGCAGGCCGAAGACACCGCCCGCTCGATGGGGTGGTACCGCGGCGCCCCGGGCTCCATGGCCACGCTGGGCGCGATGAGCAGCCAACTGGGCAGCGCGCTGAGCTCCCAGATTTCGTCCTCGGCGACGCCACCGGGCTCCAGCTCGGGAGGCGGGGGAGGCGGCTCCTCGGGAGGCGGCGGGGGAGGTGGCGGTGTGGGCGGACGCTGAGCGCCGTCAGCGCTTCTTGCCGCCCAGCAGCCCCCCCAGCAATCCGCGCAGGATCTGCCGGCCGATGCCGTTGGCCACGGTTCGCGTGGCAGACTTGGCGGCGGCCTCGACCGCGCCCTGGCGGCGTTTGGTGCCCCATAGGAACTCGTCGAACTTCGAGCGCGGTTCGGGCTCGGCCTTCGCCGCAGGGCCACCGGTCTTCGCCGACGGGGCCTCGGTGGCAGCCGCCTTTTCGGCGCGTGCGGCCAGCATCTCGAAGGCGGACTCCCGGTTCACGCTCGTGTCGTACTTCCCGCCGACCGGGCTGCGCGAACGCACCAGTGCGCGTTCTTCGTCGGTGATCGCGCCCATGCGGCAGCGCGGCGGGCAGATCAGCGCCCGCTCCACCGGCATCGGCACCGCCTTGGCCATCAGCATCGACACCAGGGCTTCGCCGACGCCGAGTTCGCCGATGGCCTTGGCCACGTCCACCTTCGGGTTCTGCACGAAGGTCTCGGCGGCGGCGCGCACGGCCTTCTGGTCGCGCGGGGTGAAGGCGCGCAGGGCGTGTTGGACGCGGTTGCCCAGTTGGCCCAGCACCTCGTCGGGAATGTCGTCGGGGTTCTGGGAGCAGAAATAGACGCCCACGCCCTTGGAGCGGATCAGGCGAACCACCTGTTCCACGCGCTGGCGCAGCGCCGGCGGGCAGTCGTCGAACAGCAGGTGCGCCTCGTCGAAGAAGAACACCAGCTTGGGCACCTCCAGGTCGCCGACTTCCGGCAGGGTTTCGAACAGTTCGCTGAGCAGCCACAGCAGGAAGCTCGAATACAGCCGTGGCCGCAGGATCAGCTGGTCGGCGGCGATCAGGTTGACCACGCCGCGCCCGGACATGTCCTGGCGCATCAGGTCGGCCAGTTGCACGGCCGGTTCGCCGAAGAACTGCTTGCCGCCGTCCTGCTCCAACCGCAGCAGGGCGCGCTGGATCGCAGCCACCGACTGCGGGCTGACCAGGCCGTACTGCTTTGAGATGTCGGCCCGGTTCTCGGTGACGTGGTTGAGCAGTGCGCGCAGGTCGTCCAGGTCGAGCAGCAGCAGGCCGTGGTCGTCGGCCAGCTTGAAGGCGATATCCATCACGCCCGACTGGGTGTCGTTGAGTTCGAGCATGCGCGACATCAGCGGCGGCCCGACTTCCGACACCGTCGTGCGCAGCGGGTGGCCGAGCTTGCCGTAAAGGTCCCAGAACACGACCGGGCTGGCTTCGTTGGCGTAGCCCTCGATGCCGATCTGCTGCACGCGCTGGGCGATCCGGTCGTTCATGGTGCCGGGCATCGCCAGGCCGGCGATATCGCCTTTGACATCGGCCATCACCACCGGCACGCCCAGGCGCGAGAAACCTTCGGCCATCACCATCAGCGTGACCGACTTGCCGGTGCCGGTGGCGCCGGCGACCAGGCCGTGGCGGTTGCCGTACTTGCCGAGCAGGTGGACGGGCTGGTCGCCCTTGCCGATCAGGAAGTCGCTCATCCGGGTGGGGCTCCGCTGGGGGTTGGCCCGATTCTAGCCGCAGCTCTCGGGCAAGGGCCCGCCAGTGCCTGGTCGCGCCTTGCCGGCGGCACGTCCGGACCGCTAGTCTGCGCGCCTGATCCGCCTCTCCCGTGAGCCCCGATGCCCCGTTCCCTGATCCTGGCGGCCCTGCTGCTGTCGCTGTTCGCCGGCACCCAGGCCGAGGCCAAGCGCACGCCCAAGCGCGTCGAAGTCCTGTACCAGGGCCTGGACCAGGCCAACGAGGCCTACCGGGCCGGTCTGGAACAACTGCGCGCCGGTGAAACCGACGCCGGCCGCGACGCGATGCGCCAGGCCGCCGCCGCCCTGATGGACGGCGCGCGCCGCTGCCAGGACACGCGCGGCTGCGAGGTCGAGCGTTTCATCGGCGCCTACGACGCGCTGCTCCAGCACGGCGCGCGCCAGCTTGCCGGCGATGGCGAGGGTTTCGGCGCCACCCGCGAAGCCACCGCCAGCCAGGGCGAGGGCGGCGTGCTGGCGACGATGCCCGCTGCCAGCCGCACGGTGGCAATGCTCAACGGCCGCGACCTGCGCGAGGTGATCGAACTCAACGAGCCGGTGCGCGCGGCCATGGCCGAGTGGCTGACCTGGATGCGCCCGCAGCTGATCACCAGCTGGGAGAACTACCAGCAGATGCGCTTCCTGATGTGGCCCGAATACGAACAGGCCGGCCTGCCCGAAGCGCTGCTGTTCGGCATCCTGGCCAAGGAGTCCAACGGCCGCGTGCACGCGGTGTCGCGCGCCGGGGCCGCCGGCCCGATGCAGTTCATGCCGGCCACGGGTGCGCGCTTCGGCCTGGGCTGGCGCGACGGTTTCGACACGCGCTACGACCCGCAGCTGGCCGCGCGCGCCAGCGTCCTGTATTTCAACGAACGTTTCGCCGAGCTGGGCGACGACCTGGCCTTCGCCGTGGCCGCCTACAACGGCGGCGAGGGCAGGGCGCTGCGGCTCAAGCGCGAAGCCGGCGACAAGTCGTTCTGGGATCCGCAGGTCTATGGCCAGCTGCCCCCCGAAACCCGCGACTACGTGCCCTATGTGCTGGCCGCGGCCTGGCTGTTCCTGCACCCGGAAGACTACGGTCTGGAGTTCCCGGCCGTGGACGGCGCCGCGACGGTGATGAAGCTTCAGGCACCGGCGTCGATCTACCAGCTCTCGATCTGCCTGGGTGGCCCGCGCGAGGGCTATTTCCGCGCGCTGCGCAACCTCAATCCGCGCTACGAACCCCACGCGGCCATCGCCGCCGGCACCGAACTGCGCGTGCCCGTGGCCGTGCCGCCCCAGTACCAGGCACATTGCGTGACCGGCCCGCGCGCGCAGGTCGCCGCCAACCTGATGGCCGCCAGCAAGCCCACCGCCGTCGCCACGGCGACGCGCAAGCCGGCCCGGACCTATCGCGTGAAGTCCGGCGACACGCTCAGCGGCATATCGCGCCGGCACGACTGCGATGGCCCGGTGGCCCTGGCCAAGGCCAACGGCCTGCGGGCACCCTACGTCATCCGCTCAGGCCAGCGGCTCAAGCTGGATGGCTGCGGCTAAGCCGTCCGGGATTCACACGCGCGGCGGCCGACGGCGCTAGGATCGGCGCAAAGACGCCCGGGAGACCCGCATGGGCCAGCGCCAGGATCCGGAAGGCAGGCGCCTGCCGATCAAGCTCGACAGCACCAGCAACGGCGAGTTCGCGCCGGTGCCGCTGGCGCCGGAGCACCATCACGCCAACGCGCTGGCCAATGACCTGGCGGAACTCAATGCACGCCGGCTGGGAGTATCGCGCCGCTGTTTCCTGGTGTCGGCCTGCGGGGCCGCCAGCAGCCTGCTGGCGATGAACGCGGCCTACGCCTCGGCGGGAAAACGCGGAGGATTCTTCCAGGTGCCGGCCGAAGCCGCGCTGGAGCCGGCGGCGGCCGAAGCGGCCGTGTCCGGCAATGAATTCATCTTCGACGTGCAGGGGCACTTCGTGAACCCGACCGGCGCCTGGACCCGCGCGATCCCCGAAGGCGCGCGGCCACTGGCGAGCTTCGACACGCAGGGCTGCGCCGCCGCCGCCCTCGGCGGCCAGCTCGACCACCTGCAGTGTTTCGGTCCGGACGCCTTCCTGCGCGACATCTTCCTGGACTCGGACACGTCCCTGATGGTGCTGAGTTTCGTGCCGTCCACGCGCGAGGGCGAGCCGCTGACGATCGAGGAGGCGGCGGCCACGGAGGCGATCGTCGAGAAGATGGAAGGCACGCACCGGCTGTTCCTGCACGGACGGGTGAATCCGAACCAGGCGGGCGACCTGGAGGACATGGACCGTCTGGCGGCCTCCTTTCCGATCAGCGCCTGGAAGACCTACACGCAATGGGGGCCCAACGGTGAGCGCGGCTTCTGGATGGACGATGACGTCGGCCTGGCGATGATCGAAAAGGCGCGCAAGCTCGACATCCGCAACATCGCGATCCACAAGGGCCTGCCGTTCGGGCCCCGCAGCTACGAATACAGCACCTGCGCGGACATCGGGCGGGTGGGGAAGCGCTTCCCCGACATGAACTTCCTGATCTACCACTCAGGTTTCGTGACCGACAAACCCGAAGGCCCTTACGACCCGGACCGCAAGGACGGTATCGATGCGCTGGTGACCTCGGTGCGTGAGGCGGGGCTGGGCGAGGGCAGCAATGTGTACGCGGAGCTGGGGTCGACCTGGCGCTTCCTGATGCGCGATCCGGATTCGGCGGCGCACGCGCTGGGCAAGCTGCTGCTGCACCTGGGCGAGGAGAACATCCTCTGGGGCACGGATTCGATCTGGTACGGGAGCCCGCAGGATCAGATCCAGGCGTTCCGGACGTTCCAGATCAGCGCGGAGCTGCGGGAGCAATACGGTTACCCGGAAATCACGCCGGCGATCCGGGCGAAGATCTTCGGGCTCAATGCCTTGAAGATCTACCCGGTGGCCCGCGAGGTGCTGGACCGCCACCTGCGCGGCGACGCGGTAGCCCGCGCCCGCGAAAACTACCGCAACGACCCGGACCCGAGCTTCCTCACCCACGGCCCCCGCACCCGCCGCGAGTTCCTCAACCTCAAGGCCTGGGGCGGCTGAACCCACGCCTCTGTAGGAGCGCCTTCAGGCGCGAATCTTTTGCCCTTGCCTTTCGGCAAGCACTGCATTGGCCCGTGGGACGTTCGTCGGAGGCGCCGCCGCGCACGCTATGTCCTCGCCGCCCGGCCGGGACCAAGCGTCATCCATGACCAGCTCACGGCCGGCCGTCACGGACATCCATGTCCTCCACTTCGTCGAGGACATAGCGTGCACGACGTCGCTCCCACTCCATCAAGGGCCGAAGGTTGCAAGCCCGACGCTTCGCGTCGATAAGCCCGTCGGTCGGAATGGTGGTTCTCCCAGCGCAATCCCGGCCGGCTCTCCCGGCGGCCAGGACGACTGCACGCTGCCTCCACCCGCGAAAGGATCGCGAACTGCTCTGCTTGCCATAAGGCAAGGGCAAAAGATTCGCGCCTGAAGGCGCTCCTGCAAAGATGTGCAGGAGCGCCTCGGGGTCAGTCGGCGAGGTCGTCCCAGCCTGGGCGAGGGGTGAAGCGGTCGCCGTGTTTCGCGGCCAGTTCCTGCAGGCGGGCCTTGAGCTTGGCCGCGCCGACCGTGCGGATGTGCTGGATCGGGCCGCCACGGAAGGGCGCGAAGCCCGTACCGAAGATCACGCCCGCATCCAGCAGGTCCGCGTCGGCGACCACCCCGTCGTGCAGGCAGCTTACCGCCTCGTTCAGCAGCGGCAGGATCAGGCGGTCCTCCAGGTCATCGGGCGCCGTATAGTCCGCCGGCACCGGCGGCTTCACCGGCTTGCCGTCTTCCCACTTGTACAACCCCTGGCCGTCCTTCTTGCCGCGCTTGCCTTCTTCGACCTTGAACGCCTCCGGCAGCGCCTGCCCGTGGAAGTCGGCCATGATCTTGCCCACGCTCGCCGCCACGTCCAGGCCCACCGTGTCCACCAGCTCGATCGGGCCCATTGGCATGCCGAATTTCAGCGCCGCCTTGTCGATCACCGGCCCCGGGATGCCCTCGGAGAACGCGATGATCGCTTCCTGCATGTAGGGCGCGAGGATGCGGTTGACCAGGAAGCCCGGCGTGCCCGCCACCGGCACCGGCAGCTTGTCGATCGCGCGGCAGAACGCCGCCAGCCGGCGTTCGGTTTCCGGGTCCATGCCGTCGTGCTGCACGATCTCCACCAGCGGCATCAGCGCCACCGGGTTGAAATAGTGCAGTCCCGCGAAACGCGACGGATCCTTGCGGCCTTCCCGCAGCTGTTCCAGCGGAATGGACGAGGTATTGCTGACCAGCAGCGCGCCGGGCTTGAGCGTTTCCTCCACCTTCGCGAACAGCGCCTGCTTGGCCTCGAGGTTTTCGAAGATCGCCTCGATCACCAGGTCGGCCTGGGCCACGCCGGCGCCTTCGACATCGGCCTTCAGGCGTTCGCTGGTGGCCTTGCGCTTGCCTTCGTCCTTGACCTTGCGTTCGAACAGTTTCGCGGCGCGGTCCAGCGCCGGCTGCACGTACTTCATCTCGCGGTCCTGCAGCGTCACCTCGAAGCCGCGCAGCGCGCACCAGGCGGCGATGTCGCCGCCCATCACGCCGGCGCCGATGACGTGCACCCTCTGGATGCCGTGATCCTTGCCGCCCAGGCCCTTGAGGCGGTCCATCAGGAAGAACACCCGCACCAGGTTGTGCGCGGTCGGCGTGCCGGCCAGCTTCACCACCGACTTCGCCTCGGCCTTCAAGGCCGCGTGCACGCCCAGGCCCCCGCTGCGGCGCCAGGTGTCGATCAGCGCGTACGGCGCCGGGTAGTGTTCCTTGCGCGCCTTGCGGGCGACCTGCTTGCGCATCTGCGGCGCGAGGATGGCGCGGCCCGCTCCGGTGTTGGTCGCCCAGGCCAGGAAACGCTGCTTGAACGGGCGCTTGGTGCCGCGCTGGGCCAGCTTCACGGCCTCGTCGAGCAGCAGCGCCGGTTCAACGACCTTGTCGACCAGGCCCATGGCCCTTGCCGCGGAGGCCGACAGGCTGCGACCGGTCAGCATCAGGTCCATCGCGGCGGGGGCGCCGATCAGGCGCGGCGCGCGCACGCTGCCGCCCCAGCCGGGGTAGATGCCCAGCTTGATTTCCGGCAGGCCGATGCGGGTTTTCTCGTCGCGGCTGGCCACCCGGTAGCGGCAGGCCAGGGCGATCTCGGTGCCGCCGCCCATGCAGTGGCCGTGGATCGCGGCGACGGTCGGGCAGCGCAGCTCCGCCAGCTTCTGGAACACCAGCTGGCCGTGGCGGATCCAGGCTTCGGTCTGGCCCTTGGCGGCGATGTCCTCGAAGCCTTTGATGTCGGCGCCGGGTATGAAACCGGCGGCCTTGCCGGAGATGATCACCACGCCCTTGGGCGGCTCGAGCGCGATGCGCTCGACCATGGCCTCGAGCTCGTCGAGCACGGCGCGGCTGAGGGCGTTGACGTTCTGGTCGGCGCGGTTGAGCGTCAGGACCAGGATGCCGTCGGTGCGTGGGTCGGCCTGCCAATGGGACAGGCGAAGTCCGTCGAACATGGCGGGCTCCATACGTGGGGGTAGGGAAAGAAGCCCGTATCATCCCGACGAGGCCCCGGGGGGTCAACGCCGGCCGATGGCCGGGCGGAACTTTCCCGGGCCACGGATGTCCATGAAGCGGCCCGGATGGCCGCAGGAGCAGCGGCCCGGATGGGCGACAACGAACAGGACCTGGCCCTCGTAAAACGTGTTCAGGCAGGCGAAAACGCGGCGTTCGACCTCCTGGTGCGCAAGTACCAGCACCGGATCGGCGCCGTCGTCTACCGCTTCGTGCCCGACCACGCCGAGGTCCAGGACATCGTCCAGGAAGCCTTCATCCGCGCCTACCGCGCGATGGCGGGCTTCCGTGGCGACGCCCAGTTCTACACCTGGCTCTACCGGATCGCCGTGAACACCG
>CAXAYM010000043.1:0-11466 GCA_963973175.1 uncultured Arenimonas sp. | reverse complement strand
TGCCGAGCTCGCCACGCATCGCGTAGCGGCCGTAGTCAGCCTGCAGGCCGACGCCGACGTTGGCGGCGAGGAAGGAATCTTCGCGCTGGCCCGGGGAGTTCGGGCTCGGGAAGTTGTTGAACTCTTCCTCGGCCTTCTGGTAGCCCACGCCCATGCGGATGTACGGCCACCAGTTGCTGCCCTCACGAATGAAGTGGTAACGGGTGTCCACCGACAGGCCGTACTGGCTGAACAGCAGGTCGTTGGCCTTGAACTCGGGGTTCTGGTAGTTGGCTTCGACGTCGAGCGACCAGTTCGGGGTGATGAACTTGCCGAGGCCGATGGTGCCGAACGCGGTGTCTTCCGTCTGGCGCTCGTCGTCCTGGACGTTGGCGCCGAGGCCACCGGAGACATACCAGCGGTTGTCGAAGTCCTGGGCCATCGCGGACGTTGCGGTCGCCATGGCGCCCAGGAGGGCACAGCACAGGAGTTTCTTCTTCATGATTTGCTCCATCTTCTACTTTGGGGAAAAAGCTCTAACGGTGCGGACCAGGGGGTCGATGCAGTGCCGCTTGAGTCGGACAAACCTTAGTGACCGGATTGTTAACGGGAATCTAACAAAGGCTCCGGGGCATGGCAAGGGATGATTTTCAGGGGGTGAAAAGGTCCATGAAACGGTGGATCGGGGTCGCCTCGAAGCGGGAGGTATCCCCGGTCAGGTCGAGCAGCTGGCGCACCCGCTTGGCCGGCAGCTGGCCCGCCAGGGCCGCTTCGAACTTGGCCAGCAGGGCCGGAATGCCCTCCCCCCGGCGGTCCCGGTGCCCCAACGGCGTATCGATCGAAACCTTGCCGGTCGAGGTCCCGTCCTTGAAGTAAACCTCAACTGAATTGCCGATGTAGCGCTTTTCCGGATCGAAATAATCCCGGGTGAAATCCGGGTTTTCGCGCACTTCCATCTTCTCCCGCAGGGCGTCGATCCGCGGATCGGCGGCGACCGCGTCCGAATAGTCCTCGGCGGTCAGGCGGCCGAAGATCAGCGGCACGGCCACCATGTACTGCAGGCAGTGGTCCCGGTCGGCGTAATTGGCCAGGGGGCCGGTCTTGTCGATGATGCGGGCGCCCGCCTCCTGGGTTTCGATGGCGATGCGCTCGACCTGGTCGAGCTTGCCGGCGACCTTGGGATGGAGCTCAAGGGCGCACTCCACCGCGGTCTGGGCGTGGAATTCGGCCGGGAAACTGATCTTGAACAGGATGTTCTCCATCACGTAGCTGCCGAAAGGCCGCTCGAACTCGAACTCCTTGCCCTTGAAGGCAACGTCGGCGAAGCCCCAGGTCTTCGCGCTGACGACGCTGGGATAGCCCACGCAGCCCTTCATCGCGTTCAGGGCGTGGATGACCGCCCGGCGGCAGGCGTCGCCGGCGGCCCAGCTCTTGCGCGGGCCGGCGTTGGGGGCGTGGCGGTAGGCGCGCAGGGCCCCGCCGTCGGCCCAGCTGTGGCTGACGGCGTTGATGATTTCTTCCTTGCCGCCGCCCATCATGTGGGTGGCGATGGCGCTCGAGGCCAGGCGGACCAGGATCACGTGGTCCAGGCCGACCCGGTTGAAGCTGTTCCGGAGCGCGTAGCAGCCCTGGATCTCATGGGCCTTGATCGCCCAGGTCAGGATGTCGCGCACCGTGATCGGCTTGCCGTTCTCGCGCTCGGCCTTGCGGCTCAGGTAGTCGCCCACCGCAAGGATGGCGCCCAGGTTGTCCGAGGGGTGACCCCACTCGGCGGCCAGCCAGGTGTCGTTGAAGTCCAGCCAGCGCACCTGCACGCCGATGTTGTAGGCCGCCTGCGCCGGATCGAGTTCGTGGTGGGTGCCCGGCACGCGCGCGCCCCCGGGCAGCGAGCCCCCCGGCACCAGCGGGCCCAGGTGCTTGACGCACTCGGGATGGCGCATCGCCAGCAGCGCGCAGGCCAGCGAGTCGAACAGCATGTAGCGCGCGGTGGTGTAGGCCTCGGACGAACCGATGTAGTAGTCGGTGACGTAGTTGGCGATGTCGACCATCGACGGGTCGGGTTCGGGGCGCTTGGCGGAACGGATGTCGGGGTTGCTCATGGGCGGGCGGTCCGTGCGTGCGTGGGCGAACAAAAGCTATGGTGCCAGAAGCGTGAACGGATGTCGGGGCCTGCCGCGGCCGCTCCATACGGCGGTGTCTTGTCCGGACCCGCCGTTCCGGGCAAGGTGCCCGGACCCGCCCAACGCCGCCAGCCATGTCCAGCCTGCCCTACCCCAGCCTCTTCCAGCCCCTCGACCTGGGCTTTTGCACCCTGCCCAACCGCATCCTGATGGGATCGATGCACACCGGCCTGGAAGACCATGCGCGCGACTTTCCCAAGCTGGCGGCGTATTTCCGCGAACGCGCCGAGGGCGGCGTCGGCCTGATGGTCACCGGCGGCATCTCGCCCAATCTCGTCGGCTGGCTCAAGCCGTTCGCCGGCAAGCTCAGCTGGCCCTGGGAGATCCACAAGCACCGGATCGTCACCGACGCCGTGCACGGCGCCGGCGGGCGCATCTGCCTGCAGATCCTGCACGCGGGTCGTTACGCCGCGCACCCGCTGCTGGTTTCGGCGTCGAAGGTGAAGGCACCGATCAGCCCGCTGACCCCGCGCGCGCTGACCGCCTGGGGCGTCGAGCGCCAGATCAAAGCCTTCGTCACCACGGCGAAGCTGGCCCGCGAGGCGGGCTACGACGGCGTCGAGGTGATGGGCTCCGAGGGCTACCTGATCAACCAGTTCCTCAGCGCCCGCACCAACCGGCGCAAGGACGCGTGGGGCGGCTCGCCGGAAAACCGCATGCGCTTCGCGGTGGAAATCGTTCGCCGCATCCGCGAGGCCGTGGGTCCGGATTTCATCCTCATCTATCGCCTGTCCATGCTCGAGCTGGTGGAAAACGGCTCGGCCTGGGACGAGATCGTGATGCAGGCCAGGGCCATCGAGGCCGCCGGCGCCAGCATCATCAACACCGGCATCGGCTGGCACGAGGCGCGGGTGCCGACCATCGCCACCTCGGTGCCGCGCGCCGCCTTCGCCGGCGTCACCGCCAAGCTCAAACCGCACGTCGGGCTGCCGCTGGTGGCGACCAACCGCATCAACATGCCCGAGGAGGCCGAGGCCATCCTCGCCGGTGGCCAGGCCGACATGGTGTCCATGGCGCGCCCGCTGCTGGCCGACCCGGCCTGGGCCCGCAAGGCCCGCGAGGGCCGGCGCGACGAAATCAACACCTGCATCGCCTGCAACCAGGCCTGCCTGGACCATGTCTTCGTCGGCAAGAAAGCCAGCTGCCTGGTCAACCCCCGCGCCTGTTCCGAGACCGAGCTCAATTACCTGCCCACGGAAAGTCCGAAGCGCGTGGCCGTGGTCGGCGCCGGCCCGGCCGGGCTGGCCTGCGCCAGCGTGGCCGCGGGTCGCGGCCACCGGGTGACGCTGTTTGATTCGGCGGCCGAGATCGGGGGCCAGTTCAACCTGGCCAAGAAGATCCCGGGCAAGGAAGAGTTCCACGAAACCCTGCGCTATTTCGGCCGCCAGCTGGCGCTGACCGGCGTCGACCTGCGCCTGGGCCAGCGGGTGGACGCCGCCGGCCTGGCCGCGGGCGGCTTCGACGAGATCGTGCTGGCCACGGGCATCCGCCCGCGCAAAGTCGGCTTCCCCGGCGCCGACCACGCCAAGGTCGTGTCCTACCTGGACGTGCTGCAGGGCCGGGTCGTGCCCGGTCGCCGGGTCGCGATCATCGGTGCCGGCGGCATCGGCTATGACGTGGCCGAATTCCTGGTCCACGACGGCCCCTCCCCCAGCCTCGACCCCGGCCTGTGGATGGCGGAGTGGGGCGTGGCGCCGGACTTCGAGGGCCCCGGCGGGCTGGCCAAACCCCGGCCCGAGGCGCCGGCACGGGAGCTCTGGCTGCTCCAGCGCAGCCCCGGCAAACCCGGCGCCCGCCTCGGCAAGACCACCGGCTGGATCCACCGCGCCACGCTTAAGGCCAAGGGCGTGCAGGCCTGGGGCGGGGTCGAATACCTGGGCGTGGACGACACCGGCCTGCGCGTGCGGGTGGATGGCCAGGAACGCCTGCTCGAGGTCGACCACGTGGTGGTGTGCGCCGGCCAAGAACCCTTGCGGGAGCTGGTGGATGGCCTGCAGGCCGCCGGGCGCGCACCGCACCTGATCGGCGGCGCGGACGTCGCCGCGGAGCTCGACGCCAAGCGCGCGATCGAGCAGGGAAGCCGCCTCGCCGCCGCGCTCTGAGCAATTACTCCAATAAGAATCAAAGGCTTGGCCCCTGCCGTTCAGGCAAGGTTCGGGGCTTTGCCGTAGTATGCGCGCCTGGAATCGACGCCCGGCCCCGCGCCCCGTCGACAAATCGGCCCCGGAGCGCATGGCTTCAAGGGGATTCCGGCGGGTCGCCCACCTGACGCCAGCGACCCCGGAGTGCGAGCCCCGCTCGTCCATCCCCAAAACGCCAGGCCGCACTTGAACCTCCAACCCGTTGGTCCCTGAGAGGGAACCGCCTGACGGCGGTCGGGAAAGTGCGGCGCAACGGAGCAAGGAGTTCCGCCATGAAGCTGTCTTTCGTCCTTTGGCTGGCATCGATACTGCCCCAGCCCGCCGCCGACCCCCTCTGCCTGGCGACCACCGTCTACCTGGAGGCCCGCGACCAGTCGGCCCTGGGCCAGCGCGCCGTGGCCGAGGTGGCCCTGCGCCGCCGCGATTCGGGCCAGTGGGGCGAGTCGGTCTGCGAGGTGGTCACCGCCCGCAAGCAGTTCGCCCCGACCATCGTGAATCCGGGCCTGCGCATGAAGAACATAAAGGCCTGGGAGCGGGCCGTGCAGGTCGCCTTCCAGGCCCAGGCCGACTGGCAGCTGCCGCCGGGCGAACGCAAGGAAGTCGTGCCGGGCGCGAGCCACTTCGCCGCCCTGGACCTGGCCAGCCCGAACTGGGCCAGCTACCCGCAGGTGGCCACCATCGGCGACCACACCTTCTTCCGGGTCCAGCGCCTGACGCCGCCCACGGCCGCCCCGGTGCCGACCCTCAACGTCGCCGCCCTGCCCTCCGCGACCCAGCGCATGGCGCCCTGACCCGACCCCGGGCAGGCAACAACGAAAAAGGCCGCGCATCACTGCGCGGCCTTTTTGTTTTCCCCGTGCCCGGGATCAGCGCTTGTCGATCGCCACGAAATCCCGGTCCTCGGGACCGGTGTAGTTCGCGCTCGGGCGGATGATCTTGCCGTCGATGCGCTGTTCGATGACGTGCGCCGACCAGCCGCTGGTGCGGGCGATCACGAACAGCGGGGTGAACATCGGCGTCGGCACACCCATCATGTGGTAGGCCGATGCGCTGTACCAGTCGAGGTTGGGGAACATCTTCTTCATGTCCATCATCAGCGTCTCGATGCGCTCGGAGACGTCGAACAGGACCTGGTTGCCGCCTTCCTTGCAGAGCTTGCGGCTGATGTCCTTGATGATCGGATTGCGCGGGTCGCCGACGGTGTAGACCGGGTGGCCGAAGCCGATGACGATCTCCTTGCGTTCCACGCGGGCGCGGATGTCGGTCTCGGCTTCGTCGGCGCTGGAATAACGCGCGATGATGTCCATCGCCACTTCGTTGGCGCCACCGTGCTTGGGGCCACGCAGTGCGCCGATGGCACCGGTGAGGCAGCTGTACATGTCGCTGCCGGTGCCGGCGATCACGCGGGCGGTGAAGGTGGACGCATTGAACTCATGCTCGGCGTAGAGCACCAGCGACTTGTCCAGCGCATCGGCATGCGAGGCGCTGGGCGGCTCGCCGTGCAGCAGGTGCAGGAAGTGGCCGGCGATGGTGTCGTCGTCGGTTTCGACGTCGATGCGGCGGCCGTTGCGGGTGAAGTGCCACCAGTACAGCAGCATCGAGCCGAAGCTGGCCATCAGCCGGTCGGCGATGTCGCGGGCTTCGGCCACCGGGTGGCCTTCGCGCTCGGGCAGCACCGTGCCCAGCACCGAACAGCCCGTGCGCATCACGTCCATCGGATGGGCATTGGCCGGAACCAGCTCCAGCGCGTCGGTGACGATCGCGGGCAGGCCGCGCAGACGCTTGAGCTTGGTCTTGTAGGCGGCCAGTTGGCTGGCGGTGGGCAGCGCGCCGTGCACCAGCAGGTGCGCGACCTCCTCGAAGCCGGCCTTGGTCGCCAGGTCCTTGATGTCGTAGCCGCGGTAGTGCAGGTCGTTGCCGCTGCGGCCGACGGTGCACAGCGCGGTGTTGCCGGCGGGCGTGCCGCTCAGGGCCACCGACTTCTTCGGCTTGGGCAGGGTGTTGTTGTCGCTCATGCGGGGCTCCTTGCTCAGTCTTTTTGCTGCGAGAACAGTTCGTCGAGCTTGTCTTCGTAGGCGTGGTAGCCCAGGAAGTCGTAGAGCTCGGCGCGGGTCTGCAGGGTGTCGATGATGTTCTTCTGGGTGCCCTCGCGGCGCACCGTCTCGTAGAAGTGAAGCGCGGCCTTGTTCATGGCCCGGTAGGCGCCGCAGCAGTACAGGGCGATGTCCACGCCGGCCTCGCGCAGCTCACCGGTGGTGAAGAACGGGGTCGAGCCGAATTCGGTGAGGTTGGCCAGCACCGGCACCTTCACCGCCGCCTTGACCTTGCGGTAGTCGTCGAGCGAACGCATGGCTTCCGGGAACACCATGTCGGCACCGGCCTCGACGTAGGCCACGGCGCGCTCGATGGCGGCGTCCAGGCCTTCGACGGCGGCGGCGTCGGTGCGCGCCATGATCACGAAACCGGGATCGGTGCGCGCGTCCACGGCAGACTTCACGCGGTCGACCATTTCCTGCTTCGACACCACTTCCTTGCCGGGCCGGTGGCCGCAGCGCTTCTGGCCGACCTGGTCCTCCATGTGCACGGCGGCGACGCCGACACGCTGGAAGTTGCGGATAGTGCGACCGATGTTGAAGGCCCCACCCCAGCCGGTGTCGATGTCCACCAGCAGCGGCATGCCGGTGGCGTCGACGATGCGGCGGGCGTCGGTTAGCACGTCTTCCATGGTGCTGATGCCCAGGTCGGGCATGCCCAGCGAATTGGCGGCGACACCGCCGCCGGACAGGTACAGGGCCTTGTAGCCGGTGCGCTTGGCCATGAGGCCGGCATAGGCGGTGATCGCGCCCATCACCTGCAGCGGCGATTCTTCCTGGACGGCGGCGCGGAAGCGCGCGCCGGCGGAGTCGTTTGCAGTCATTCTCGGAACCTTCAAGCAGGAAGGCGGCCCGGGGGCCGCCTTCGTCGTGTCATCAGAGCAGGTGGGCGACGCCCGCGCGCTCTTCCTCGAGCTCGGCCAGGGTCTTGTCCATCATGGAGCGCGAGTACTCGTCGATCTCCAGGCCCTGCACGATCTCGTACTTGCCGTCCTTGCAGACCACCGGGAAGCCGTAGATGACGTCCTTCGGGATGCCGTAGCTGCCGTCGGAGGGAATGCCCATCGTGGCCCACTCGCCATTCGTGCCCAGGGACCAGTCGCGGATGTGGTCGATCGCGGCGTTGGCGGCCGAGGCGGCCGAGGACAGGCCACGGGCCTCGATGATCGCGGCACCGCGCTTGCCGACCTTCGGGATGAAGGTTTCGCGGTTCCAGGCCTCGTCGCCGATCTTGTCCTTGAGCGACGCGCCGCCGACCGTGGCAAAGCGGTAGTCCGGGTACATGGTCGGGCTGTGGTTGCCCCAGACGACCAGCTTCTCGATGCCGGCGACGTCGACGCCGGCCTTGATCGCCAGCTGCGACAGCGCGCGGTTGTGGTCCAGGCGAAGCATCGCGGTGAAGTTCTTCGGATCCAGGTCCGGCGCCGACTTCATGGCGATATAGGCATTGGTGTTGGCCGGATTGCCGACCACCAGCACCTTCACGCCGCGCGAGGCGACGGCATTGAGCGCCTTGCCCTGCACGGTGAAGATCTCGGCGTTCTTGAGCAGCAGGTCCTTGCGCTCCATGCCGGGGCCGCGCGGCATCGCGCCGACCAGCAGCGCCACGTCGGCGTCCTTGAAGGCGACCATCGGGTCGTCGGTGCCGACCATGCCGGCCAGCAGCGGGAAAGCGCAGTCCTCGAGCTCCATCATCACGCCCTTGAGCGCGGCCTGGGCCTTCTCCATCGGCAGTTCCAGCATCTGCAGGATGACCGGCTGGTCCTTGCCCAGCATTTCACCCGAGGCGATGCGGAACAGCAGGGAATAGCCGATCTGGCCAGCGGCGCCGGTGACGGCTACACGGACGGGGGTCTTCATAAAATCTCCTTCACTCCAATTCGGCAAAAAATTCCTCGATCCGCTGCAGGCCCTTGGGCAGCTGCTCGGTCGGGCAGGTATAGCTGATGCGCAGCGCGCGCGGCTCGCCGAAGGCCGAGCCCGGCACGCAGGCCACGCCCTTGGTTTCGAGCAGCACGGAGCAGAAATCGACGTCGTTGGCGATCTTCACGCCCTTGTGCGACTTGCCGAAGGCGCAGCTGATGTCGGGGAACACGTAGAACGCGCCCTGGGGCTTGGGGCAGACCACGCCCGGGATGGCGTTCATGGTGTCCACCACCATGTCCCGCTTGGCCTGGAACTCGGCGCGCTTGGCGGTGGGCACGTCCTGCGGGCCGGCCAGCGCGGCCACGGCGGCGGCGGTGACGACTTCGGGCAGGTTGGTGATGTGCGTGGAGTTGAGCACGGTCACGGCCTTGGCCACGACCTCGGGGCCGGCCATGAAGCCGACGCGCCAGCCGGGCATGCCGTAGGTCTTGGAAAGCGAATCGACGAACACGACGCGCTCGCGCAGCTCGGGCCGCGCCTGCACGAAGTTGTGGTAGCCGATGCCGTCGAAGACCATCGTGTTGTAGATGTCATCGGTGATCACCCAGGTATCCGGGTGCCTGGCGATGACGTCGGCCAGCGCCGCGATTTCCTCGCGGGTGTAGACCATGCCGGTCGGGTTGTTCGGGTTGTTGAACAGGAAGACCTTGGGCCTGGTCGCCAGCGCGGCGTCGAGCTGGGCCGGCGTGAGCTTGTAGTCCTGGCTGGCCGGGCACGGCAGCTCGAGGATCTTCGCGTCCAGCACCTCGGCGATGTCGGCGTAGGTGGTCCAGTACGGCACGGCGTAGGCGATGGTGTCGCCTTCGTCGAGCAGGGCCTCGGCCAGGTTGTACAGGATGTGCTTGGCGCCGATGCCGGTGGCGCAATTGAGCCGGGTGTAGCCGTCCAGGCCCAGGCCTTCGAGATGGTGCAGGAAGGCATCGAGCAGGGCGTCGGCACCGCGGTTGGAGCCGTACTGGCCGCTGTCCTTCTCGAGCGCCTCGCGGGCGGCGGCGTAGACGTGCTCGCCGGGCAGGAAGTTGGGTACGCCGATGGAGAAGCTGACGATGTCGCGGCCTTCGGCCTTGAGCTTCTTCGCCTTTTCGGCGACGGCCATGATGGCGCTGGGCTTGGCACGGCCCATGCGCTTGGCGAGCTGGGGCATCACGATCCTCGCGGGTCTGGGTGGCGGGATGGGAAACCCCGGAAGGATACCATGCGGCCCTTCCCGGGCGCCCGTCCCGCCGCCCTGCCCGGCCCCGGTCAGGCGGCGTCGAGCACCTTGTTCCACTCCGCCACGCGGTCGGCCTGGGCGGCCAGCAGCGGGGCGGTGTCACCCTCGATCTTCAGGCTTTCGATCTTGTCGCCGCCGCGCACCGCGTCCACCACGGCCTGGTCGTCCGCGCCGAGCACTTCGCCGAAGACGGTGTGCTTGCCGTCCAGCCAGGGGGTGGCGACATGGGTGATGAAGAACTGGCTGCCGTTGGTGCCCGGGCCGGCGTTGGCCATGGACAGCACGCCGGGCTTGTCGTGGCGCAGCGCCGGACGGCACTCGTCCTCGAAGCGGTAGCCGGGGCCGCCGGTGCCGGTGCCGCGCGGGCAGCCGGTCTGGGCCATGAAGCCCTCGATCACGCGGTGGAAGACGATGCCGTCGTAAAAGCCCTCCTGGGCCAGGTTGACGAAGTTGGCGACGGTCAGCGGCGCCTGGTCGGCGTGCAGCTTCACGCGGATCGGGCCGCGGGAGGTGGTGAAAACGGCGGTCAGGGACATGGATCGGGCTCCAATCGGGCGTGGCCGGGCAGTCCGGCGGGCCGCCTAGGATGCCACAGGCGCCGTGCGCCGGCCTCCCTGAACAGGCATTCAGGCTCGGCTTTCGGCTATAATTTCCGGCTTTCCCCAGCCACGAGCAGCGCGCCGCCCGGCGCCCATCCGCATGTCCATCGAAAAGCTCCGCAACATCGCCATCGTCGCGCACGTCGACCATGGCAAGACCACCCTGGTCGACCAGCTGCTCAAGCAGTCCAACACCCTGGGTGAACGCCAGCAGCTCGCCGAACGCGCGATGGACAGCAACGACATCGAGAAGGAGCGTGGCATCACGATCCTCTCGAAGAACACCGCCATCCGCTGGACCTCCCCGGACGGCGAGGAATACCGCATCAACATCGTCGACACCCCGGGCCACGCCGACTTCGGCGGCGAGGTCGAGCGCGTGCTGTCGATGGTCGATTCGGTTCTGATCCTGGTGGACGCGATGGACGGCCCGATGCCGCAGACGCGCTTCGTCACCCAGAAGGCGTTCGCGATGGGCTTCAAGCCGATCGTCGTCATCAACAAGGTCGATCGCCCGGGCGCGCGCCCCGACTGGGTGCTCAACCAGACCTTCGACCTGTTCGACCGCCTGGGCGCCACGGACGAACAGCTCGACTTCACCACCGTTTACGCCTCGGGCCTCAACGGTTATGCCGGCATGGACGAATCCGTGCGCTCGGGCGACATGACCCCGCTGTTCCAGACCATCGTCGACAAGGTGGCGCCGCCGCCGGTGGACATGGATGGTCCGTTCCAGATGCGCATCACCTCGCTGGACTACAACAACTACGTCGGCATCATCGGCGTGGGCCGCATCCAGCGCGGCACGATCCGCACCAACCAGCAGGTTTCGGTGGTCGCGCGCGACGGCAAGGTCCGCAACGCGAAGGTGCTGCAGGTGCTGGGCTTCATGGGCCTGGAGCGCCACGAGGTGAAGGAAGCGCGCGCCGGCGACATCATCGCGATTTCCGGCATCGAAGGCCTGGGCATCTCCGACACCGTCTGCGACGTCTCGGCGCCCGAGCAGCTGCCGGTGCTGACCGTCGACGAGCCGACGATCTCCATGACCTTCCAGGTCAACGACTCGCCCTTCGCCGGTAACAAGGACCGCAGCGGCGGCAAGTTCCTCACGTCGCGCCAGCTGCGCGACCGCCTGATGCGCGAGACCCAGCACAACGTCGCGCTCAAGGTCGAGGACACCGCGGACGCCGACAAGTTCAAGGTCAGCGGCCGCGGCGAACTGCACCTGTCGATCCTGATCGAAACCATGCGCCGCGAAGGCTACGAGCTGGCCGTGTCGCGCCCCGAGGTGATCATCCGCGAGGTCGACGGCGTCAAGCAGGAAATCGCGATGAT
>CAXAYM010000042.1:0-11715 GCA_963973175.1 uncultured Arenimonas sp. | reverse complement strand
CGCCGCGCCCACGGCCTACGCCGGCGAAGTGCGCGCGCGGCACGAACCTGCGCTGTCGTTCCGCATCGGCGGCAAGATCAGCAAGCGTTTCGTGGATGTCGGGGCGCGCGTGGACAAGGACCAGCCGCTGGCCGAACTCGACGCCTCCGACGTCGCGCTGCAGCGCGATGCGGCGCAGGCGCAGCTGGCGTCGGCCGAAGCCGACCTGGCGCTGGCCACGTCCGAGCTCGAGCGCTACCGCGACCTGGTCGACCAGCAGCTGGTCAGCCGCTCGCTCTACGACGCCCGCGTCTCCCAGCACGAAGCGGCGCTGGCCCGCGTGCGCCAGGCCCGGGCGCAGGCAAATGTTTCCGTGAACCAGGCTGCCTACGCCGTCCTGCGCGCACCGGCCGCGGGCGTCATCGCCCAGCGCCTGGCCGAGGCCGGCCAGGTGGTGGCCCCCGGGCAGACGGTGTTCGTGCTGGCCGAGGATGGCGAGCGGGAAGTGGCGATCAGCGTGCCCGAGCGCGACGCACGGGACTTCAGCGTCGGCCGGCCGCTGGCGGTGGAGCTGTGGTCGCGGCCGGGCGAACGTTTTCCCGGTTCGCTGCGCGAGATCTCGCCCTCGGCCGACCCGCAGGCGCGAACGTTCGCTGCGCGCGTGAGCTTCAAACCCGGCGATACGCCCGTGGACCTGGGCCAGAGTGCACGGGTCTACGCCAATGACGGCGACCAGCCGGTGGTGACGGTGCCGCTGTCGGCCGTGCACGAGAAGGACGGCGGCGCGGCGCTGTGGGTGGTCGATCCCGCCGATGCAAGCGTGAGCCTGCGGCCGGTGACGCTGGGCGCCTACGGCGAGGATTACGTGCCCGTGCTGAAGGGCCTGGCCCCCGGCGAATGGGTGGTGGCTGCCGGCGTGCACCTGCTGCTCGAAGGCCAGCACATCACCCCGATCGACGACCAGAACCGGCCCGTGGCGCTGGCGCCGGCCGCGGCCGAACCGCGCTGAGTGCCCGGCATGGACAGCCGCTTCAACCTCTCCGAGTGGGCCTTGAACAACCGGGCCCTGGTGCTGTATTCGATGCTGGTGCTCGCCTTCCTGGGCATCGCGAGCTACCAGGGGCTGGGGCAGTCCGAGGACCCGCCCTTCACCTTCAAGATCATGGTGGTGCGCACCTTCTGGCCGGGCGCGACCGCCGAGGAAGTGGCGCAGCAGGTCACCGACAAGATCGAAAAGGAAGTGATGGAGACCGGGCGCTACGAATTCGTGCGTTCGTACTCGCGCGCCGGCGAATCGCTGGTGATGCTGATGTCCAAGGACTCGATGCGATCGAGTGAACTTCCGGCGCTGTGGTACGACGTGCGCAAGAAGGTGGGCGACGTGCGCCACACGCTGCCCCAGGGCGTGGTCGGCCCGTACTTCAACGACGAGTTCGGCGACACTTTCGGCAACATCTATGCGCTGTCGGGCGAGGGTTTCGACTACGCCACGATGAAGGACTACGCCGAGCGCATCGAGCTGGTGCTGCACCGCCTGCCCGACGTCGGCAAGATCGAGCTGGTCGGCCTGCAGGACGAAAAGATCTGGATCGAACTGTCCAACACCAAGCTCGCCACCCTCGGCCTGCCGCTGGACCAGGTGCAGCGCGCCATCGACGAACAGAACGCGGTCGCCCCCGCCAGTTTCTTCGAGACGCCCACCGACCGCGTGCAGCTGCGGGTCTCGGGCCGCTTCGACAGCGTGCAGCAGATCCGCGATTTCCCGATCCGCATCGGCGACCGCAGCTTCCGGCTCGGCGACGTGGCCGACGTGCGCCGCGGCTTCGCCGATCCGGCCGCGCCGCGCATGCGCTTCATGGGCGAGAACGCCATCGGCATCGCGGTCTCGATGCGCCAGGGCGGCGACATCCTGAAGCTGGGCGAGGTGCTGGACGCCGAGTTCGCGCGCCTGCAGGAAACCCTGCCGGTGGGCATGACGCTGAGCAAGGTGTCCGACCAGCCCGCGGCGGTGCGCAGCAGCGTGTCCGAATTCGTGCGCGTGCTGGCCGAGGCGGTGGTGATCGTGCTGCTGGTGAGCTTCTTCTCGCTGGGTTTCCGCACCGGCCTGGTGGTGGCGCTGTCGATCCCGCTGGTGCTGGCGATGACCTTCGCGGCGATGAACTATTTCGACATCGGCCTGCACAAGATCTCGCTCGGCGCCCTGGTGCTGGCGCTGGGCCTGCTGGTGGACGACGCGATCATCGCGGTCGAGATGATGGCGGTGAAGATGGAGCAGGGCTACAGCCGGGTGAAGGCGGCGGCCTTCATGTGGAAATCCACGGCCTTCCCGATGCTCACCGGCACGCTGGTGACGGCAGCGGGCTTCCTGCCGATCGCCACGGCGGCCTCAAGCACGGGCGAATACACGCGCTCGATATTCCAGGTCGTCACGATCGCGCTGCTGCTGTCCTGGATCGCAGCGGTGGTCTTCATCCCCTACCTGGGCGACAAGCTGCTGCCGACGCCCAAGCCGGCGCAGGACGGCGCGGCAGGCCACGGCCATGATCCCTACGACACCCGTTTCTACCGGCGCTTCCGCGGCTGGGTCATCTGGTGTGTGCACCACCGCTGGCTCGTCATCGGCGCGACGGTCGCGGCTTTCGTGGTGTCGCTGGCGATGTTCCGCTTCGTGCCCCAGCAGTTCTTCCCGGATTCGACCCGGCTGGAGCTGATGGTGGACCTGGAGCTGGCCGAGGGCAGTTCGCTGCGCCACACCGAAGCCGTGGCCCAGCGCCTGGAGGCGGCGCTGAAGGGTCGCGAAGGCATCGAGAGTTACGTTGCTTATGTCGGCAGCGGCACGCCGCGCTTCTACCTGCCGCTGGACCAGAAGCTGCCGCAGGCCAATTTCGCCCAGTTCGTGATCCTGGCGCCGGACATCGAGGCGCGCGAAGAAGTCCGGACCTGGCTGATCGACCTGTTCGAGGGCGAGTTCAGCGACGTGCAGGCGCGTGTTTCACGCCTGGAGAACGGGCCGCCGGTGGGTTTCCCGATCCAGTTCCGTGTCTCGGGTGAACACGTGGACGAGGTGCGCCGGCTCGCGCGCGAGGTGGCCGCCCGGGTCCGCGAGAATCCGGACGTGACCAACGTCAACCTGGACTGGGACGAGCCGAGCAAGGTGGTGCGGCTCGTGATCGACCAGGAACGCGCCCGCGTGCTGGGCGTGAGTTCGGCGCAGGTGGCGGCCTTCCTGCGCGGCTCGCTCTCGGGCACCACCGTCAGTACGTACCGCGAGGGCAACGAACAGATCGAGATCCTGCTGCGCGGCCCGGCGGACGAGCGCGAGCGACTGTCGCTGCTGGGCAGCCTGTCGGTGCCGTCCGCGGCGGGGCAGCCGGTGTCGCTGTCGCAGATCGCCACGCTCGAATACGGCTTCGAGGACGGCATCATCTGGCACCGCAACCGGCTGCCGACGGTGACCGTGCGCGCCGACGTCTATGGCGACGTGACGCCGCCGTCGGTGACCGCCGAGATCCTGCCGCGGCTGGACGACATCCGGGCCTCGCTGCCCCCGGGTTATCTGCTCGAAACCGGCGGCACAGTTGAAGATTCCGGCCGCGGTTCGCGCTCGGTGGCCGCAGGCGTGCCGCTGTTCATCGGCGTGGTGCTGACCCTGCTGATGATCCAACTGCGCAGCTTCCCGCGCACGCTGATGGTGCTGCTGACGGCACCGCTGGGGCTGATCGGCGTGGTGCTGTTCCTGCTGGTGTTCCGGGTGCCCTTCGGCTTCGTGGCGATGCTGGGCACGATCGCGCTCAGCGGCATGATCATGCGCAACTCGATCATCCTGGTGGACCAGATCGAACAGGACATCGCCGGCGGCAGCCCGCCGGCCCGCGCCGTCGTCGACGCCACCGTGCGCCGCTTCCGCCCGATCGTGCTGACCGCCCTGGCGGCCGTGCTCGCCATGATCCCGTTGTCGCGCAGCGTGTTCTTCGGGCCGATGGCCGTGGCCATCATGGGCGGCCTGATCGTCGCCACGGCGCTGACCCTGCTGTTCCTGCCGGCGCTCTACGCCGCGTGGTTCCGCGTCCCCAATCCTGCCCGGGCCTGAGCGATGAAAACTTCAGGTCGAGTTCCGGCAATGATCGTGACCTGCCTGGGCGTGCTGACCGCGCTGTTCGGCATCTACCTGCTCACACAGGTGTCATCCTTCTCCCTCAACAAGTTTTCATCGGAGGGGCGCGACACCCTGGCGGCGCTGGCTGTGCTGGCCTTGGGTCTGCTGGCCACGGTCCTGGGTTGGCAAGCGCTGCCGCGAAGGCAAAAGCGCTGACGCAAGCCCGGCACCCGACTTACTCGATGCCAGCCAGCCCCGCCGCCCTGGCGGCCGCCTTGAGTTCCTCGTGGCGGCCCTCGTCGGGCCAGCCGGAGACTTTCGCGACCAGCTCGCCGCCTGCGAAAAAGTAAAAGGTCGGGGTGGCCCAGTGATCGATCTGCGGCCACTCGTCCCGGCGCCAGGCGATGGCGAACTGCGTCAGCGGATGGTCCTGGTTCCAGGCGCGCAGGAGGTCGAGCTGGAGGCGCCTGTCCGCCGGGGCGACCCAGTGGGCATCGCGGAAGATGCGCGTCAGCCCCGCATCCGCTTCGATAGCGGCCATGGCACGTCGGGAGGGGCCGCACATGGGGTGCGACACGGCGACGATGTAGGCGTCGGTGGTGGGTGCAAACGGGATCCGGGTCACCGCGTCGCTGCTCGTCCCCGGCTGCAACAGCGACGCGCCCGCGAAGCCAGGCGGCAACCGATTGGCGACCACCGGTACCGCTTCGGATGGTTGTAGCCCGTGGTCCGCGGCGAATCGCCTGGCCTCGTCGAAGGCCCGCACGGACATGTAGGCGCCGAACATTCCCTGCAGGTCCGCGGGGCTTGCCTGATTCCTCCGGACCAGCTCCGACAGGGCGGCCTCCATGGCCTCGAGGTCCTGGTCCCTATGCGCATGGAACTGCGCCAGCTCGGCGGCGCGGAAGTAGGCCTGCAGCGCCGGCGATTCGAGGCCGCGGAGGTCCGTTTCGCTGAACTCGCCGAAGTCGCGGTCGAAGCCGGCGGCGATGCTCGCGGCACGTTCGGTGGAGGAAAGCCGGCCGATGGTGGAATCCTCGAGTTCAACGAGCCGGTTGAAACGCTGCTCCAGCGTCTCGGAACAGTCGCCGGTGCCGGGCGCCAGGAGCGTGGCGATGCCCAGCAGGGCGGCCAGGCAGACATTGAATCCGTTCTTTTCCATCGGCAGTTTCCTGTTGAATCACCAGGGAAATTGCCCCCGCTCCCGGAAATGGTCAAGCCAGTGGCCCCGCCGCCCCGCCCGTGGAACAATGCCCGCGGAAGCGGGGGTGCCCGGCGGGATGCGGGCTGAGACATACCCTTCGAACCTGATCCGGTTAAGACCGGCGTAGGGAAGCTTCGTGGTGCCGGCACCGTGCCTGCGCCCGGCGCCGCCGCTTCGTTCCAGCCCTCCGGCCTCCTTGCCGGGGAGCGCGCCCAAAGGACGAACGCATGAATGCCCTGCCCACCGAACTGCTGCGCCAGGCCCAGCAGCTTTCCGAAGAAGTGACCCGGCCGATTCCCGGCTCGCGCAAGATCCACGTCGAAGGCTCGCGGCCCGACCTGCAGGTGCCGATGCGCGAGATCGCGCTGTCGCCGACGCCGCGGGTTTACGGCATCCAGGAGCCGAACGCCCCGTTCTGCACCTACGACACCTCGGGCCCCTACACCGACCCCGACGCCAGCATCGACCTGGCCGCCGGCCTGCCGGCCCTGCGTGCGCAGTGGATCGCCGACCGCGGCGATTGCGCACCGCTCGATGGCCTGAGCAGCGAGTTCGGCCGTTCCCGCGCCGACGACGCCAAACTCGACGCCGTGCGTTTCCCGGCCCTGCGCCCGCCGCGCCGCGCCCTGGCCGGCCGCAACGTCAGCCAGATGCACTACGCCCGACGCGGCATCGTCACGCCGGAGATGGAATACATCGCCATCCGCGAGAACCAGCGCATCGAGGCCATCACCGAGGCGCACCTGCTCAAGCGCCACCCCGGCGAATCCTTCGGCGCCAGCCTGCCGGGCCTGATCACGCCCGAGTTCGTGCGCGACGAAGTCGCCCGCGGCCGCGCCATCATCCCGGCCAACATCAACCACCCGGAAATCGAGCCGATGATCATCGGCCGCAACTTCCTGACCAAGGTGAACGCGAACATCGGCAACTCCGCCGTGTCCTCGGGCATCGCCGAGGAAGTGGAGAAGCTGGTCTACGCGATCCGCTGGGGCGCCGACACGGTGATGGACCTGTCCACCGGCAAGCACATCCACGAAACCCGCGAGTGGATCATCCGCAACTCGCCGGTGCCCATCGGCACCGTGCCGATCTACCAGGCGCTGGAGAAGGTGGACGGCAAGGCCGAGGAACTGACCTGGGACATCTTCCGCGACACCCTGGTCGAACAGGCCGAGCAGGGCGTGGACTACTTCACCATCCACGCCGGCGTGCTGCTTCGTTACGTGCCGCTGACCGCCAAGCGCGTCACCGGCATCGTCAGCCGCGGCGGCTCGATCCTGGCCAAGTGGTGCCTGGCCCACCACAAGGAGAATTTCCTCTACACGCACTTCGAGGAAATCTGCGAAATCATGAAGGCCTACGACGTCAGCTTCTCGCTGGGCGACGGCCTGCGCCCGGGCTGCATCGCCGACGCCAACGACGCCGCCCAGTTCGGCGAGCTCGAAACCCTGGGCGAACTCACGAAGATCGCGTGGAAGCACGACGTCCAGACCATGATCGAAGGCCCCGGCCACGTGCCGATGCAGCTGATCAAGGAAAACATGGACAAGCAGCTGCGCGAGTGCGGCGAGGCGCCGTTCTACACGCTCGGCCCGCTGACCACCGACATCGCGCCGGGTTACGACCACATCACCAGCGCCATCGGCGCCGCGATGATCGGCTGGTTCGGCACCGCCATGCTTTGTTACGTCACGCCCAAGGAACACCTGGGCCTGCCCAACAAGGCCGACGTGCGCGAAGGCCTGATGGCCTACCGCATCGCCGCCCACGCGGCCGACCTGGCCAAGGGCCATCCGGCGGCCCAGGCCCGCGACAATGCCCTGTCCAAGGCCCGCTTCGAGTTCCGCTGGGAAGACCAGTTCAACCTCGGCCTGGATCCGGAGCGGGCCCGCGAGTACCACGACGAGACCCTGCCCAAGGACGCCCACAAGGTCGCCCACTTCTGCTCGATGTGCGGCCCGCACTTCTGCTCGATGAAGATCACCCAGGACGTGCGCGAGTATGCTGCCGGCAAGGGCGTGGCCGACGAGGCCCGGGCGCTTGAGGAAGGCATGGCCGAGAAGGCCGCCGAATTCAGGGCCCAGGGTGCGCAGGTGTACCGCCGCGACTAGGGACGTCCCGCGTGTTCACACCCCGGCCGTATATCCAGAAGATCACCCTGCCGGCCGGGGGCCAGTGCCTGGTGGTGGACAACGCGCTCGCCGAGCCGGAGCGCTGGCGTGCCATGGCCGCCCGGCATGCGGCGCAGTTCGCGCCCGACCCCCTGGCCGGCTACCCGGTGCGGCGCCTGCGGGTCTCGGGGCCGGGGCTGATGGCCCTGCACGTTTTCTTCTCCGAACACCTTCGCCAGCCGCTGGGCTATCGCCGGGTGGTGGACGGACAGGGTTGGATGTCGCTGGCAACGGCGCCGGCGGCGGCGCCGTTCCGGGCGTCGGCCAGCGGTCCGGGGCAGGGCATCGCCGTGGTGAGCCTGTTTCTGTTCGAGGACGACGGCCTGGGCGGAACGGTGTTTCCGTCGTCGCTGTTCGCGGCCGAAGACGAGGTGGCGCCCCGGGTCGAGGCCCGCTACAACCGGCTGGTGGCCTTCGACGGCAGCTGCTGGCATGCGCCGGACATCCCGGCGACGGCCCGCCTCTCCGGCGAGCCGTCGATGGGCCGGCTGACCCTGGACGCCCGCTTCACCTGCCGGCGCCTGCTTCAGTAGTTGAGCTTGACCGGGCTGGCTTCGAAACGCTGCACGGAATCGAGCACTTCCTGGCGCGCGGCCTCGGCGCCCTCCCAGCCTTCGAGCTTGACCCACTTGCCCTTCTCGAGGTCCTTGTAGTGCTCGAAGAAGTGGCCGATGCGGTCCAGCCAGTGCTGGCTGACCTGGTCGATCTCCTTGATGTGGGTGTAGCCCGAGAAGACCTTGTCCACCGGCACGGCGACCAGCTTGGTGTCTTCGCCGGCCTCGTCCTTCATCTTCAGCATGCCGACCGGGCGGCAGCGGATGACCGAGCCCGGGATCAGGGTCAGCGGCAGGATGACCATCACGTCGACCGGGTCGCCGTCGCCGCACAGGGTGTGGGGCACGTAGCCGTAGTTGCAGGGGTAGCGCATCGGGGTGGACAGGATGCGGTCCACGAAAATGGCGCCGGTTTCCTTGTCGACCTCGTACTTGACCGGTTCGGCGTCCTTGGGGATCTCGATGACGACGTTGATTTCGTTCGGCACGTCGCGGCCGGTGGGCACCAGGTCTAGGGCCATGGGGAAAACACTCCTGAATCCGCCCCGGGGGAGGGCATGCGTGGGGGGCGCAAGGATACGGGAAAGGGCTGGAGCCCGCACTCAGGGGGCCTCGATGGCCGCTGTGGGAGGGACTTCAGTCCCGATGCTTTCGGGACTGAAGTCCCTCCCACAAGGGCACAGGGGCTAGGCAGCGCCATATCCAGCAGCGAGAATGCCCCTTGGTCCCCCCCGGAGCCCGTTCGATGGCCCATCAGTCCCTGCTCGACCCCAAGGCGCTGGAGCTGCTGCGCATGCTCGACCGCGACCGGCCGGGTGCCTTCAGCGAGTTCGTGCGCATGTTCGTGCACGAGGCCCCGGACCTGGTGCGCAAGATGGAACACGCCCAGGTGGCCGGCGACGCCGACGGCCTGGGCAAGTCCGCCCACTACCTGCGCTCGGCCGCCCTGGCCATGGGCGCTACCGACCTGGTGGCCGTCTGCCAGGAGCTCGAGCACCTGGCCAACGACGAACTGATGGACGAAGGCACCAACGCCCGCTTCGTCGAACTGCGCCGCCGCACCCGCGATGCGCTGATCCTGCTGCTTCAGGAAGTGCCGCAGATCTGAGCTGTTCGCTCAGAATGAATCGGCAGGTGCTTTAATCCGCACAGCCAGGCTGGGCTTCGACCCACTGGCGGGCGACGATATCTGTTCGGGATACGTCCCAGATCTGCACGTCTGGCTCGATCCGGCCGCCGTAGGGCTGGCCGGTGCGGTCGGCCATGACGGACGTTGTCAGCACCAGCGCCGCGCCGTCCGGAAGCGGGAACATGCGGTTGGCCGTAGACAGGCCACCGCTGGCCTCGCCAAACCGCCGGGTGTTCGCGCGACCAATAAAGGACAGCAGGGTGGCTTCGCCGGAACTGAATGTCCGCCGCCCCTGCAGAACGGCCACTGGCGCGGAAGTGCCTCCCTCCAGTTCGTGCAGGTCGACATCCCTCGCGCCGAAGCGCCGTGCGCTCCAGGGGGTCCGTTCTTCGCCCCTGACGAAATAGCCAAGCGTTTCACCACCGAGCAGGCCGGACAGCCCCTGGATCATGGGATACATGTTGCCACCGGTGTTGCCGCGCAGGTCGATGATCCAACCGCAGGCGCCCGCTGCGGCCTGGGCGTCCAGATGACGCTGCAACGCCCCGGAAAACTCCGCGCTGCGCGCCGCATTCGTGAACGCGAATCCCGGCACGCTGAGATAGCCCACCCGGCCCAGGGTCTCTGCCCGGATGCCGTGGTCGCTGTGGCTATCGCTATCGCTGCCAGGGCCTGATGCCGCTTCTTCGACGCGGGACCTTGGCAAGAGTTTGCTGTGGTTGTCACCCAAGGCCTGCAGGACGCGCCTGATTGCAGGGTGGGTTTCCTCGGGCCTGGTGGCTCCGGCGGCCAACTGCTCCAGCTCGGGCCGCAATGTCGGCCAGTCGATCCGCTCGGAGTAGTAGGCATTGTCGGCAATCGTCGCGAGGGCCGCATCCAGGTACGTGCGCGCCATCGATTCCCCGGCCTCCGGATTGTCGGCCCGCACGCTATCCGTCCTGGCCAGAACGGGCAGGGCGAGGGCGAACAGTGCAATGAGAATCGGGTGCTTGGTTCGCAAGGGCAGCTCCGAAAAAAGAAGCCCCGGGCGAGCCGGGGCTTCAAGAGGCTTCGCTGAAAAAAACTTTACAGCATCGGGATCAGCAGCAGCGCCACGATGTTGATGATCTTGATCAGCGGGTTGATGGCCGGGCCGGCGGTGTCCTTGTACGGGTCGCCGACGGTGTCGCCGGTGACCGCGGCCTTGTGGGCTTCGCTGCCCTTGCCGCCGTGGTGGCCTTCCTCGATGTACTTCTTGGCGTTGTCCCAGGCGCCGCCGCCGGTGCACATCGAGATCGCCACGAACAGGCCGGTCACGATGGTGCCCATCAGCAGGCCACCGAGCGCGTCGGCGCCGAGCACCACGCCGACGATGATCGGGATGAACAGCGGCAGCATCGAGGGCACGATCATTTCGCGGATCGCCGCCTTGGTCAGCAGGTCGACGGCCTTGTCGTATTCAGGCTTGCCGGTGCCTTCCATGATGCCCTTGATCTCACGGAACTGGCGGCGCACTTCCTCCACCACCGCACCCGCCGCACGACCCACCGCCTGCATCGCCAGCGCGCCGAACAGGTAGGGGATCATGCCGCCGATCAGCAGGCCGATCACCACGTCCGGGTTGTCGATCGAGAAGTTAACCTCGGCGCCTGTTTCCTGCAGCTTGTGGGCGTAGTCGGCGAACAGCACCAGCGCGGCCAGGCCGGCCGAACCGATCGCGTAACCCTTGGTCACCGCCTTGGTGGTGTTGCCCACGGCGTCCAGGGCGTCGGTGGTGACCCGGATGTCCTTGTCCATGCCCGACATTTCGGCGATGCCGCCGGCGTTGTCGGTGATCGGGCCGTAGGCGTCGAGCGCGACGATCATGCCCGCCATCGACAACATCGAGGTGGCCGCGATCGCGATGCCCATCAGGCCGGCGATCTCGTAGCAGCACCAGATCGCGGCGGCCACGGCCAGCACCGGCGCCGCGGTGGACTTCATCGACACGGCAAGGCCGGCGATGACGTTGGTGCCATGGCCGGTTTCCGAGGCCTTGGCGACGTCCTGCACCGGGGCGTACTCGGTGGCGGTGTAGTACTCGGTGATCACTACCATCGCCGCGGTCAGGGCCAGGCCGATCAGGGCGCAGTAGAAAAGCGGCATGCCCAGGGCCGAGGCGAACATGTTGTCGGTGACGAACCAGAAACCGATCGCCGCCAGCACGCCCGACACGGCCAGGCCGCGGTACAGGGCGTTCATGATCTTGCCGCCGTCCTTCACCTTCACGAAGAAGGTGCCGACGATCGAGGCCAGGATCGACACCGCGCCCAGCACCATCGGATAGAGCACGCCGGCCCAGCCGTAGGTGGTGAAGGCGATGCCGGCGATCAGCATCGCCGCGATCACGGTCACCGCGTAGGTTTCGAACAGGTCGGCGGCCATGCCGGCGCAGTCGCCGACGTTGTCACCGACGTTGTCGGCGATCACGGCCGGGTTGCGCGGGTCGTCTTCCGGGATGCCGGCTTCGACCTTGCCCACCAGGTCGGCGCCGACGTCGGCGCCCTTGGTGAAGATGCCGCCGCCCAGGCGCGCGAAGATCGAGATCAGCGAGCTGCCGAAGG
>CAXAYM010000041.1:0-11731 GCA_963973175.1 uncultured Arenimonas sp. | reverse complement strand
CGAAGGACTGGGCATCAGCCTGTTCAGGGCGGTGGGGTCCCGGGTTTCGATCGCGCTGAACAGGCTGATGCCCAGTCCTTCGCACTTGAAGCTGCCGGCGCAGTCCAGCGGCTGCTCGGCGGCCACGTAACGTTCGATTTCATCCGGCGCGAGCTCGCGGAACCGCACCACGGTGAGGTCCTCGCCGGTGAACAGGCCACCGTCGGCCTGCCGGAACAGGCAGAAGGCCGTGTGGAAGCGCTGTTCGCGGCCGGACGCAGCCAGCAGCTGGGCGGTCGCGGTGGCGGCGTCGCCGGGTTTGCCGATGGCCTGGCCACTGCGTTCGGCCACCTGGTCCGAGCCGATCACCCAGGCCTGCGGGTGGCCGGCAGCTACGGCCTGCGCCTTAGCCAGGGCCAGGCGGCGGGCCAGTGCCAGCGGGTTCTCGCCGGGCAGCGGGCTTTCATCCACCTCCGGCGCCTGCACCTCGAAGGGAAGGCCAAGCCGACCCAGCAGTTCGCGCCGGTAGCGCGAGGTGGAGGCCAGGATGAGCGGACTCACGGGCGCGATGCGGGCCGGCGCAGGGTCGGCGGTTCGCGTTCGGCGGCCCGCTCGCTGGCTTCGGTGGCTTCCGCCAGCTCGGCGCCGGCACGCTCGAGTTCGGCCAGGCCGCCGGCCAGGCGCTCGCGGGCCCGGTCCAGCGCGGCGCAGGCGGCGTCGAGCTCGGCCTGCCGGGCCTGCTGGCCATGGTGTTTGATCCACAGGCGGTGCTGGAGCAGGTCGCGCTTGGCTTCCCGCACGGGCAGGGCGCTCTCGAGCGAGGCCTGGGCCACCGCGGCCATGTCCGCCGGCACCCGGCCGACCACGGCCTGCAGCGCCTGCATGTGCACCTGGCTGCGGTCGAGCAGGGTTTCCATCTCGTCGGCGAGGTCGAGCAGCCGGACCAGGCTGCGGTCCCGGCGTCGGCCGCGCAGGATCCACCAAAGCAGGACGGCGGCCAGGACCAGGCTGGCCAGCGCGAGGGTTGTCAGGGTATCCATGCGGTTTTCCGTTGGCTGGGGCCAGTCTGCACCAGCGCCGCGGCGAGCGGCAAACCCCTGTCGGTCCAGTCACTTAAGGTTTGACATCGCGGGGTGCGAAGCCTAAAATCCCGCGCTTATGTCCGCTCCCTTGCCCCCTGTGCTCGATGCCTGGCGCATGGTTGCGGCCAAACGGCTGTTCGAAGGCCGCCTGCCGCTGTCCGGGATGCCCCGGCTGCGACCGGTGCTGGTGGACGCCGAGGGAGATTGCCGGTTCGAGGTCGAATTCGGCGTGGACGCGATGGGTATGCGTTACGTCGAGGTGCGTGCCGAGGCCGAATTGCCGCTGCTGTGCCAGCGTACGCTTGAACGGTTCCTGCATCCGGTGCGCATCGACCAGCGCCTGGGCCTGATCACCGACGAGTCGCAGGAAGCAGCCTTGCCGGAGGGCGTCGAACCCCTCCTGCTCGACGCCAGTGGCGAGCTGAACCCGGCCGGCCTGGTCGAGGACGAACTGATCCTCGCCGTGCCGGTGGTACCGATCGATCCCGATTCCGCGGAAATCGAGGCCCAGTGGCCCGACGAGGCGGAAGAGGAAGAGAAACCAAACCCTTTCGCCGCGCTCGCCGCGTTGAAGGAACAGAAGAAGTAGTTGGAGACAAGCCATGGCCGTCCAGAAGTCCCGTGTTTCCCCGTCCCGCCGTGGCCAGCGCCGCGCGCATGACTCGCTCACCGCCAAGCAGCTGGCCACCGACCCGACCACGGGCGAGACCCACCTGCGCCACCACGTCACCAAGGACGGCTACTACCGCGGCCGCAAGGTCATCGCGACCAAGACCTCGGTGGTCGAGGAAGACTGAGGCCGCCTGCCGCGCCCTGCCGAGGCAGGGAGTGGCCTGACGTGAGCCTTGCGCGGCGGGCCAGGCCCGCCGCGTGCGTTTTCGACGGTTGGCGGAGGAAGTCACCATGGCCGTGTTCTCGCGTATCGCCGGTACGGGCAGCGCCCTTCCGGAAAAGGTCCTGAGCAACAAGGACCTCGAACAGTTCGTCGAAACCAGCGACGAATGGATCGCCTCGCGCACCGGCATCCGCCAGCGCCACGTCGTGGTCGAGGGTGAAACCACCGCCGACCTCGCCGAACGCGCCGCGCGTGCCGCCATGGAAGCCGCCGGCGTCACCGCCGACCAGCTCGACATGATCGTGCTGGGCACGACCACGCCCGACCTGATCTTCCCGTCGACGGCCTGCCTGGTGCAGCACCGCCTGGGCGCCAACGGCTGCGCCGCGTTCGACGTCAACGCCGCCTGCTCGGGGTTCATCTATGCGCTCAGCGTCGCCGACGCCTTCGTGCGCTCGGGCTCTGCCCGCACGGTGCTGGTGATCGGCGCCGAAACCCTGACCCGCATGCTCGACTGGTCCGACCGCAACACCTGCGTGCTCTTCGGCGACGGTGCCGGCGCGGTGGTGCTCAAGGCCGATGCCGAGGCGGGCATCCTGTCCACCCACCTGCATGCCGACGGTGGCAAGAAGGAACTGCTGTACAACCCGGTCGGCGTGTCCGCCGGCTTCAAGCCGGAAGAAAAGAACGCCGGCGTGCGCGTACTGATGACCGGCAACGAGGTCTTCAAGCATGCAGTGAAGGCGCTTGATGCCGTCGTCGACGAAACCCTGGCCGCCAACGGCCTGGACAAGTCCGACCTTGACTGGCTGATCCCGCACCAGGCCAACCTGCGCATCATCGAAGCCACCGCCAAGCGGCTGGAAATGCCGATGGAGCGGGTCATCGTCACCGTGCACAAGCACGGCAACACGTCCTCGGGGTCGGTGCCGCTGGCGCTGGACGAAGCCGTGCGTTCGGGCAAGGTGCAGCGCGGCCAGCTGCTGCTGCTCGAAGCCTTCGGCGGCGGCTTCACCTGGGGCTCCGCGCTCATCCGCTACTGAGCCATGGCGGCCACGCGGGTCCGACGCGAGAGCTGGCAGGGCCAGGTCGCCTGGCGAAAGACCTATGCCGAAGGCGGCCACCGGCGCCGCATTGCCGCACTGCGCTGGATCGCGCGTCGCCTGGGCGCGAACGCGCTGCTGGCACCGATGCCGCTTTCGCCCGCGCTGGCCTGCCGCACCGAACAATCGATGATCAACCGGCTCGCGGCGCTTGGCGCCAACGTGCCGCCGGTGCTGGCCGTGGGCGACCGCGAACTGCTGCTGGGCGACCTCGGGTCGACGCTGGCCGTGGTCTGCCGCGCCGAACCGGACGACGACAAGCGACGCCACCTGGTGCAACTGGGCCTTGATGCCCTGGCCGACCTGCACGCCCGCGGCGGCTACCTGAGCCAGGCCTTCGCCCGCAACCTCACCGTGCGCGATGGACGGGTGGGTTTCATCGACCTGGAGGAAGACCCCCGCACGACGATGTCGCTGCCGGCGGCGCAGGCACGCGACGTCCTGTTCTATGCGCACTCGACCGCGCGGTTCCTCACCGGCCAGCCGGGGGAACATGCGCGGCTCCTGCAGGCGCACCTTGCGAGGGAAACCCCGGAGGTGCGCGCCGAAGTGGCGCGCACGGCCTCCGCGCTCTGCTGGCTCTCGCCGATCGCCTGCCTGTTCGGGCGACGTTCGCGCGACGTCGCCGAAGCCCTGGCCAGCCTGGCGCGCGCCACGGCCTGACCCTACGCGGCGGTACAGACGCTATCGCGCCTGCCTCGCTTATCATTCCCCGATTACGCAGACCGGACCGCCGATGAGCCAGACCATCGCTTTCGTGTTTCCCGGCCAGGGTTCCCAGTCGCTGGGCATGCTGGCCGAACTCGCCGCGGCGCACGCCGAGGTGCGCGCCGCTTTCGACGAAGCGTCCGAGGGCGCGGGCCTGGACCTGTGGGCGCTGTCGCAGCAGGGGCCCGAGGAACAGCTCAACCAGACCGAATTCACCCAGCCGGCGCTGCTGGCCGCCGGCGTGGCCACCTGGCGCGCCTGGTGCGCCCGTGGTGGCGCCCAGCCCCGGCTGCTCGCCGGCCACAGCCTCGGCGAATACGCGGCGCTGGTGGCCGCCGGTTCGCTGACGCTTGCCGACGCCGCACGGCTGGTGCGTGAGCGTGGCCGCCTGATGCAGCACTCGGTGCCGGCCGGCACGGGGGCCATGGCCGCCGTGCTGGGCACCGAGGACGCCCTGGTCGCCGACGTCTGCGAGGCCGTGTCGGGTGAAGAGGTCGTGGTGCCGGCGAACTTCAATTCGCCGGGCCAGGTGGTCATCGGCGGACATGCCGCGGCGGTGGATCGCGCGATGGCCGAACTGCAGGCGCGCGGCGTGCGCAAACTGGTGAAGCTGGCGGTGTCCGTGCCCTCGCACACGCCGCTGATGCGCGAAGCCGCGAACCGGCTTTCCGAGGTCATGGCCGGCATGGACTGGCGCGAGCCGCGGATGCCGGTGGTTCAGAACGTCGACGGCGAAGTGCACGAGGGCGTGCAGGCCATCCGGGACGCCCTGGTGCGCCAGCTCTACCTGCCGGTGCGCTGGACCGAATGCGTGCAGGCCCTGGCATCCCGCGGTGCCACCCGCATCGCCGAATGCGGTCCGGGCAAGGTGCTCACCGGCCTGGCCAAGCGCATCGACAAATCCCTCGATGCCCGCGCCCTTGGCATCCCCGCCGACTTCGATTCCGCACTCGCGGAATGGAAGGACTGAAAACTGTTCCTGGAGCAAGCGAAATGTCTGACGTCCTGAAGGGTGAGATCGCGCTGGTGACCGGCGCGAGCCGGGGTATCGGCGCGGCGATCGCCGACGAACTGGCGGCCATGGGGGCCACCGTGATCGGCACCGCGACCAGCGACGCTGGCGCCGCGGCGATCGGCGAGCGCCTGGCGTCGTCGGGCGGGGCGGGGCGCAGGCTTGATGTTTCCAGCAGTGCCGACGTCGAGGCCGTGCTCGAGGAGATCGCCAAGGCCTTCGGCCCCATCTCGATCCTGGTCAACAACGCCGGCATCACCCGCGACAACCTGCTGATGCGCATGAAGGACGAGGACTGGCAGGCCATCCTGGACACCAACCTCAGCTCGGTCTTCCGCACCTCCAAGGCCGTCATGCGCGGCATGATGAAGGCGCGCAAGGGCCGCATCATCAACATCGCCTCGGTCATCGGCGTCACCGGCAATGCCGGGCAGGCCAATTACGCGGCGGCCAAGGCCGGCATCATCGCCTTCAGCAAGTCGCTGGCCAAGGAAATCGGCAGCCGCGGCGTCACGGTCAACGTGGTCGCCCCGGGTTTCATCCAGACCGACATGACCAAGGACCTGCCCGAGGCCTCGCGCGAGGCGCTGGTGGGCCAGATCGCGCTGGGCCGGCTTGGCGAACCGGCCGACATCGCCCGGGCCGTTGGCTTCCTCGCCAGCCCGGCGGCGGCCTACATCACCGGCGAAACCCTGCATGTAAACGGCGGCATGTACATGCCCTAAACCCTTGTGGCGGCTGGATTTGCGTTAGAATCCCGCCACCCGATCCCAGGCCGCGGCGCGACCGGCGCCCGCCGCGGCCGGCATTTGATTACAATGCGCCCGCAAACATCCCTCCGGGAGGAGACAGATCCATGAGCAGCATCGAAGAACGCGTCAAGAAAATCGTCGTCGAGCAGTTGGGCGTCAAGGAAGAGGAAGTCACCGTGAACGCCTCGTTCGTGGACGACCTCGGCGCCGACTCGCTGGACACCGTCGAGCTGGTCATGGCCCTCGAGGAAGAGTTCGAGTGCGAGATCCCGGACGAAGAGGCCGAGAAGATCACCTCCGTCCAGCAGGCCATCGACTACATCAAGGCCCACGTCAAGGCCTGATCGCCTGACGGTTGAGACGCCGGGGCCGCGCTTGCGCGGCCCTGCGCGTTTGCGGCATCCGGCCCCACTGTCGGCCTGACTGTCGGCATGATCGCCGGCGCATGCGCGGCCAGGCCGTGCACCCTGAATCCATAGCGGAGTTTCGCCATGAGTCATCGTCGCGTCGTCGTCACCGGCATGGGCATCGTCTCGCCCATCGGCAATACCCTGGCCGCGGCCTGGGAAAGCATCGAGGCCGGCCGCAGCGGCATCGGCCAGATCACCCACTTCGATGCCTCGGCCTACGCCACCCGCATCGCTGGTGAAGTGCGCGATTTCGATGCGAAGTCCTTCCTGCCGCCGAAGGACGTCAAGAAGATGGACACCTTCATCCACTACGGCCTGGCCGCCAGCTTCCAGGCGCTGGACGACGCCGGCCTGGAGATCACCGACGACAATGCCGAACGCATCGGCGCCCTGATCGGTTCGGGCATCGGCGGCGTGCGCGGCATCGAGGACACGGCCATCGCGCTGCACGAGGGCGGCCCGCGAAAGATCTCGCCCTTCTACGTGCCCAGCACGATCATCAACATGCTCCCGGGCCAGCTCACGATCCTCAAGGGCATCAAGGGTCCCAATTTTTCGGCCGTTTCGGCCTGCGCCACCGCCAACCACTCGATCGGCATGGCGATGCGCATGATCCAGTACGGCGACGCCGACATCATGGTCGCCGGCGGCGCCGAGCACGGCTGCACGCCGACCTCGGTGGGTGGCTTCTGTTCGATGAAGGCCATGTCCACCCGCAACGAGGACCCGACCCGCGCGTCCCGCCCCTGGGACAAGGACCGCGACGGCTTCGTGCTGGGCGACGGTGCCGGCACCCTGATCCTCGAGGAGTACGAGCACGCCAAGGCCCGCGGCGCCCGCATCTACTGCGAGCTCGCCGGTTTCGGCGCCAGCTCCGACGCCTTCCACATGACCGCGCCCAGCGAGACCGGCGACGGGGCCGCGCGCTGCATGCGCGCCGCGCTCAAGGACGCCGGCGTCAACGCCGAACAGGTCGGCTACCTCAATGCCCACGGCACCTCGACCCCGCTGGGCGACGTCGGCGAAACCCTGGCGATCAAGAGTGCCCTCGGCGAGCACGCCTACAAGACCATGGTCAGCTCCACCAAGTCGATGACCGGCCACCTGCTCGGCGCCGCCGGCGGCGTCGAAGCGGTGTTCACCGCGATGGCCCTGCACACCGGCGTCATCCCGCCGACCATCAACCTCGACGAGCCCGGCGAAGGCTGCGACCTGGACTACGTGCCCAACACCGCCCGCCAGGTGCAGGTGGACGTGGCCGTGTCCAATGGTTTCGGTTTCGGCGGCACCAACGGCAGCCTGGTGTTCAAGCGGCTCTGACCCCGGCAGGCCCGGCCCCCGCGATGAGCACCCTCGCGCTGCCGCCGGGCACCGACCTGCTGCGCCTGCAGTCGGCGGATCCGGCCCGCTTCCCGCTGCTGCTCGAGAGCGTGGCGGGTGGCAACGCCCTTTCCCGGTGGGACCTGCTGCTGGCCACCGATGGCGAAGGCCTGCGCCTGGACGTGGACGGCCACGTGCGCTCGCTGTCCGACGGCACCGTCGTGGGCCTGGACTTCCTGCGCGAGCTCGACGCGCGCTGGTCCGCGGCGCGCCAGCCCCGCGTGGAAACCGGGCTCCCGTTCGAGGGCGGCTGGGCCCTGTTCCTGGCCTACGAGCTGGCCGCGCAGGTCGAACCCACGCTGCAGCTGCCGCCGGCGCCGGGCCCGCTGCCAGTGGCGCTCGCCTGGCGCTGCCCGGCCGCGGTGCTGCGCGACCGTGACAGTGGCCGCTGCCTGGCCGTCGCCGAGCCCGGCGCCGCGCACTGGCTGGAACGCCTGGCCGCGGCCGCGATGGCGCCGGCCGCACGGGACTTCGCGGCCCCCACGCTGGAGGAGGATCCGCCGGGCCGCTTCACCGACGGCGTCGCGCGCATCCACGCCGGCGATGTCTTCCAGGTCAACCTCTCGCGCGCCTGGCGCGCCCGCTTCGCCTCCGCGCCGGACCCGGCCGCCGTGTACGAGCGGTTGCGCGAGAACAATCCCGCGCCCTTCGCCGGCCTGATGCGATTCGGCGACGCCAGCTTGCTCAGTTCCTCGCCCGAACGCCTGGTGTCGGTGCGCGGACGCCGCGTGGACACGCGCCCGATCGCCGGTACCCGCCCGCGTTTTCCCGGCGACGACGACCAGGCCCGCATCCGCGACCTGGTCGGCAACCCGAAAGAGCGTGCGGAACACGTGATGCTGATCGACCTCGAGCGCAACGACCTTGGCCGCGTCTGCGAGCCTGGCAGCGTGCGCGTGGACGAACTGATGGGCGTCGAGAGTTATGCCCACGTGCACCACATCGTCTCCAACGTCACCGGCACGCTGCGCGGGGACGCCACGCCGGGTGCGGTCGTGCGCGCCGTGTTCCCGGGCGGCACCATCACCGGCGCACCCAAGGTGCGCTGCATGCAGATCATCGCCGGGCTCGAGGGCGAAGGGCGGGGCGCCTACACCGGGGCCTTCGGCTACCTGGGCCATGATGGCGACATGGACCTGAACATCCTGATCCGCAGCGCCTGGCTGGAGGGCGAAGAACTCCAGTTCCGCACCGGGGCCGGCATCGTCGTGGATTCGGACGCCGGGCGCGAGCTCGAGGAGACCCGCGCCAAGGCCCGGGGCCTGCTGCGGGCGCTGGGAGCCGCCGGGTGAGCGCGCTGGCCACCCGCCTGTTCCGTGGCCGGAACCCCGTGGACTGCCTGGATCCCGCAGACCGTGGCCTGGCCTATGGCGACGGCCTGTTCGAGACGATGCGGGTCGCCGCCGGGCAGCTGCCGTGGTGGCAGGCGCACCTGGCACGGCTTGATCGCGGCGCCCGCGTCCTCGGGATACCGATGCCGGACGGCGACTGGCTGCATGCGCAGGCCCAGGCACTGCTCCGCGACGCGCCGGCCGATGCCGTGCTCAAGCTGGTGCTGACCCGCGGCGCCGGGGGCCGGGGTTATGCGCCGCCCGCCGCGCCCGTGCCGGGCCTGATCCTCTCCCTGCATGGACTTCCGCCAGCGCCCGGTCCGCTGCGCCTGCGCTGGTGCCGTACGCGGCTCTCGCTGCAGCCGGCGCTGGCAGGCATCAAACACCTCAACCGACTCGACCAGGTCCTCGCCCGCGGCGAATGGCGGGAACCGGAGATCCACGAGGGCCTGATGCTCGACGCCACCGGCAAGCTTGGCTGCGCCACCGCCGCCAACCTGTTCGCGCTGATCGACGGCCGCTGGCTCACGCCGTCGCTGGCCAACGGGGGAGTGGCGGGCCTGGCGCGCGCCTGGGTGCTGGCCAACCAGCCCGGCGCCGCCGAAGCCAGTCTGGGTCCTGAATCGCTGGCGTCGGCCGAGGCGCTTTTCCTGTGCAATGCCGTGCGCGGTATCCTGCCGGTCGGCCAGCTGGAACACATGAACTGGCCACCGCACCCGGCGACCGAATCCCTGCGCCGGGCCCTGGGCCGTGAACTGTCGGCCGACTGACCCGGAGCCCCCCTTGCCGAAGTCTTCGTCGCACAAACTGCTCAAGGCCCTGGTGGCGCTGTTCCTGCTGGTCGCGGTGGCCCTGGGTGGCTGGTTCTGGCAGCGCTACGAGGGTTTCGCCAACGCGCCGATCGCGCTGGCCCAGTCCGAACGCATCCTGGTGGTGGAGTCCGGCGACGGCTTCCAGGACATCCTGGACAAGCTGCGCGAGCTCGGCGTGCAGGAAGGCCACGACCTGGAATGGAAGGCCCTGGCGCACGAGATGAAGGTCGTCTCGCGCCTGCAGGTGGGCGACTACACCATCCGCCACGGCATCACCCCGGCCGAGCTGCTGCGCAAGCTCGAGCGCGGCGATGTCATCCATTACCGCTTCACGATCGTCGAAGGCTGGAACCTGCGCGAACTGCGGGCGGCGCTGGCCCGCGACGAGCGCATCCGCCAGACCCTCGCCGACACCGACGACGCGGCGCTCATGGCGGCCCTGGGGCGCGAGGGCGTGCATCCGGAAGGCCGCTTCCTGCCCGAGACCTACCACTACACCCGCGGCATGAGCGACCTGGACCTGCTGCGACGCGCGCTGCTGGCGATGGACACGGCCCTGGCCGATGCCTGGGACAAGCGCAGCGACGACCTTCCGCTGGAGACGCCGGACCAATTGCTGACCCTGGCCTCGATCATCGAGAAGGAAACCGGCAAGGCCGCCGAACGCCCGGAGATCGCCGGCGTTTTCGTGCGCCGCCTGAAGCTGGGCATGCGCCTGCAGACCGACCCGACCGTCATCTACGGCATGGGCAGCGCCTACGACGGCAACATCCGCCGCCGCGACCTCACCACCGACACCCCCTACAACACCTACACCCGCGGCGGCCTGCCGCCGACGCCGATTGCGATGCCCGGCCGCGCCGCGCTGCAGGCGGCGGCGAACCCCCTGCCCGGCAACACCCTGTATTTCGTTTCGCGTGGCGACGGCAGCCACGTGTTTTCGTCCACGCTGGCCGAACACAATCGCGCGGTGGCCTGCCACCAGCTCAAGCGGTGCCGCTGATGCCTGGTCTCTTCATCAGCCTCGAGGGCGGCGAGGGCGCCGGCAAGTCCACCGTGCTGGCGGCGCTGCGCGACGTGCTGGCCGAAGGCGGGCGCGAGGTGGTGTGTACGCGCGAGCCCGGCGGCACGCCCGAGGGCGAGGCGATCCGCGAACTGCTGCTGGCCCCCGGCCGCGACCTGGTGCCGGAAGCCGAACTGCTGCTGATGTTCGCGGCCCGCGCCCAGCTGGTGCGCCGGGTGATCCGGCCGGCGCTCGAACGGGGCGCCGCGGTGCTGGCCGACCGCTTCACCGACGCGAGTTTTGCCTACCAGGGTGGTGGCCGTGGCATCGACACCGGCCATATCGCCGAGCTCGAACGCTGGGCCGCGGGCCTGCGCCCCGACCTCACCTTCCTGCTGGACGTGGGCGTCGCGCAGGGTCTCGAACGTGCGCGTTCGCGTGGCGGCGAACCGGACCGCATCGAATCCGAACGCGAGGATTTTTTTGAACGCGTGCGCCGCAGCTACCTGGCCCGCGCCGGCGCCGAACCAGAGCGCTTCCGGGTGATCGACGCCAGCCAGCCGGCCGATGCCGTGCGCGAGGCCGCGGTCGCCGCGCTGCGCAGCTGGCTGGAGCGCCGGTCGTGAGCGCGCTGGCACCCTGGCAGCAGCAGCCTTTCGACCAGGCCGTGAACGCGCTGCTGGAAGGACGACTCGGCCACGCGCTGCTGCTGATGGGTCCGGCGCTGATGGGCAAACGCGAGGTCGCGCTGCGTCTGTCGCGTCGGCTGCTCTGCGCGACGCCGGCGCCCGATGGCCAGGCCTGCGGCGCCTGCCGCGGCTGCCGGCAGTTCGAGGCCGGCACCCACGCCGACTTCAGGCACGTGAGCTTCATGCCGACCGAGAAGGGCGACAAGCTGCGCAGCGAGATCGTGGTCGACCAGATGCGTGCGCTGGGCCAGTGGTTCGCGCTCACGCCGCAGCTTGGCGGCGCCCAGGTCGCCCTGGTCGAGCCGGCGCATGCGCTCAATTCCGCCGCCGCCAATGCCTTGCTCAAGACCCTGGAGGAACCGGCGCCGGGACGTTACCTGCTGCTGGTGACCGACCAGCCGGGCCGGCTTCCGGCGACCATCCGCAGCCGCTGCCAGCGGCTGGAGTTCCGGCTGCCGCCGCGCGAGGCCGCCGATGCCTGGCTGGCGACGAAGGGCCATGGCCCGCAGGCCCGGCAGCGCGCCCTGGACGCGGCCCGGGGCCACCCCGGCCTTGCCGCGGACTGGCTCGAGGGCGGCCACCTGGCCCTGCGCGGCGACGTGGTGAACGAACTGGCCGCCCTGGCCGAGGGCCGG
>CAXAYM010000040.1:0-11779 GCA_963973175.1 uncultured Arenimonas sp. | reverse complement strand
AGCGGATACGGCGCCTGGCAGTTGCGCAGCACCTGCACCAGGCTGGCGTCGGCCAGCAGGCAGCCGATGCGCGCGGCGGCCAGCGCATGCGCCTTCGACAGCGTGCGCAGCACGGCCAGGTTGGGCTGATCGTCGATGTGCCGGGCCAGCGAGGGCTGGTCGCTGTATTCGCCGTAGGCTTCGTCCACGACCACCAGCGCGCGCCCGGCCAGTCGCCGGGCCAGGTTGCGCAGGTCCTCGGCCGCGATGGCCTGCCCGGTCGGGTTGGCCGGCGAGCAGACGAACACGAGCTTGGCGCCGTGGGTGATCGCGGCACTGGCCATCGCATCCAGGTCGCAGACGAACCCTTCGGCGCCGTCGCGCAGCGGCACTTCGACCAGCGGCGCGCCCTGCAGGCGCGCACTGACCGCATACATGCCGAAAACCGGCGGCGCGATCACCACGGCGTCCCTGCCCGGCCGGCACAGGGCGCGCACCAGCAGGTCGATGGCCTCGTCACTGCCGCGGCCCACCAGCACCTGCTCGGGCCGCACGCCGTAAAGCCCGCCCAGGCGCGCACGCAGGGCCCCGGGCTGCGGGTCGGGATAGCGGTTCGCACCGAGGCCGCCGTCAGCGGGATTGCGCCAGGCGCTTTCATTGGCGTTGAGCCAGATGCTGCCGCTGCTGCCGCTGCGACGCGCCGAGGCATAACCGGCGAAGGCGCGCAGGTCCTCGCGCACCAGTTCCAGGAGGGGATTCATGCCGCACCCGCCAGGCGCCGGAGCACCGACTGGGCGTGGGCTTCCAGGCCTTCGGCCCGGGCCATGACCACCGCCGTGGGACCGATCGCGGCCAGTCCGGCACGGCTGACTTCCTGGAAGCTGATCGCCTTCTGGAAGCTGGCCACGCTGACGCCGCTCCAGGCGCGGGCGGCGCCGTTGGTCGGCAGCACGTGGTTGGTGCCCGAACAGTAGTCACCCAGGCCTTCCGGCGCGTAGTCGCCCAGGAAAACCGAACCGGCGCTGTGCACCTTGTCGAGCCATTCCCGGGGTTCACGCAGGGCCAGGATCAGGTGCTCGGGCGCGTACTCGTTCGACAGCGCGAAGGCATCGTCCAGCCCGTCCACCTGGAAGAGCCGGGCGTGCAGCAGCGCCTGCTGCGCGATCTCGCGGCGTGGCAGGCCGGCGAGCTGGCGGCGCACCTCGACCTCGACGGCATCGAGCAACGCCGCTGAATCGGTCGCCAGGATCACCTGCGAATCCGGGCCGTGTTCGGCCTGGGAAAGCAGGTCGGCGGCCACGTGTTCCGGCGGCGCGCCGGCATCGGCGATCACCAGGACTTCCGACGGGCCCGCGGGCATGTCGATGGCGGGGCCACCGGCCATCATCGCGGCGAACTGCTTCGCTGCGGTGACGTAGCGATTGCCCGGACCAAAAATCTTGTCACAGCGCGGCACGCTGTCCGTGCCCAGGGCCATGGCCGCGATCGCCTGGGCGCCACCGAGCTTGAAGACCTGGCTGATACCGCAAAGCCTGGCGGCGACCAGCACCGCCGGATCGGCCCGGCCGTCGGCGCGCGGCGGCGTGCACAGCAGCACCTGCGGACAGCCCGCCAGGCGCGCCGGCACGCCCAGCATCAGCGCGGTCGAGGGCAGCGGCGCGGAGCCCGCGGGCACGTAAAGGCCCACGCGCGCAATCGGCCGCAGCATGCGCCCGCAGGCGACACCCGGCGCGGTTTCCATCTCGAAACCCTGGCCCATGCCTGCGCGGTGCCAGGCCTGGAGGCGCCCGATGGCATCCTCCATCGCCTCGCGCAGCGCCGGGTCCAGCCCGGCCTCGGCTTCGGCGAACTCGGCGTCGGTGACCGCGAACGCCCCGATCTCGACATTGTCGAAGCGCCGGGTCAGCGCCCGCAGGGCGCCGTCACCGTCGGCGCGCACCTGGTTGAAGATGCGGCGCACGGCGCTTTCCAGATCGTCCTGCTCGCCGCCGCCGGGGCGGTCGAGGGCGCGACGGCGCGCATCCGGTTCCAGGCGGGTCCAGTCCAGTCGTTTCATTGCAGCATCTGCTCCACCGGCAGCACCAGCAGGCCCGTGGCCCCGGCGCGTTTCATGTCTTCCAGGCGCTGCCAGGTCATCGCACTGCGGCACAGGGCCTGGAGGGCGACCTGGTCGCGCTGGCCTTCGATGGCCATCACGGTCGGCGGTTCGGCGTCGGGAAGCAGCTTGAGCAGGCCCGGCACCGCGTCGCGTGCGGCCTGGAACAGCACCAGTTTGCTGGCACGCACGCTCAAGACCGCGTCAAGGCGGCGCAGCAGCATCGCCGCGAGCTCGGCGCGGGCGTCGCCGAACGGCTGGGCCGGCGCCGCAAGCACGGCTTGGCTTTCGAAGACGATGGCGGCCTCCTTGAGTTGGTTGGCCATCAGCGTCGCGCCGGTGGACACCAGGTCGCAGATGGCCTCGGCCTTGCCCAGGCGCGGGGCGATCTCGACCGAGCCCGACAGGACCACGGGCTCGGCCTGCACGCCCTGCCCCTGCAGCCAGCGCGCCAGCAGCTGCGGATAGCTTGTCGCGATGCGCAGCCCGGCCAGGCGCGCGGGACCCGGCCACTCCCAGTCGTTGGGCACCGCCACCGACAGCCGGCAGCGGCCGAAGCCCAGGTCGCGGATGGCGCGGTAGGCCTCCGGCTGGCCGGTGGCGGCGCGCTCCAGCGCCTGCTCCTCGAGCACGTTCTGGCCAACCACGCCCAGGTCGCAGGTGCCTTCGGCGATCAGGCCGGGGATATCGTCATCGCGCACCAGCAGCAGGTCGATGGGCAACGATTCGCCGTAGCAGAACAGGCGGTCCCGGCTTTCCCGGAAGGCCAGCCCGGCGCGCGCGAGCAGGTCGCGGGCGGGGTCGGACAGGCGCCCGGATTTCTGGATGGCAATGCGCAGTCGGTCGTGCGTCCTCATGACGCCCTCCGTTTACTTGAAAGGAAATTCAGTGGGCCGCGTCGTGCGGCAGGTTCTGGACGTGGCGCTCGGCGGCGAGGCGGTAACCGCCGGCACCGCGCTCGAGACAGCGGGCGACCCGGCCGATGGTGGTGACGCTGACACCGGTGCGGTCGTGGATTTCCCGGTAGGGCACGCCCTGCTGGAGCAAGGGGATGACGCGCCAGCGGTCGCACAGCGCTTCGAGCTCGGCGGGCGTGCAAAGGTCGTCGAGGAAGGCGCGCAGCTCCGCCGGCTGGCGAAGGCTCAGCAGGGCAGCGACCAGGGCATCGAGGTCGGCGTCGTCCGGGCGGGTGGCGGGGTCACGGCGTTTCATGGCCGGGCCAATGTAATAACGCGCTATTACATTGTCAAGCAGGAAACGCGACCGGTTCGGCTGGTCATCCCCGCCCCCGGGGACTAAAGTGGCCCCGACTCGGGGGAATTTCGGCCGCTATGCGCGTAATCACGGTGTTCCTGGCGCTGTTGCTGGCCGCCGTGGCCTCCCCGGCCCGGGCCCAGCCTGCGCTGCTGGGCGAAGACACGGAATCGATTCGGCTCGACCCCCACCTCACTTACGCCATCGACCCGGACGGCCGCGCCGATGCCGCCGCCATGTACGCGCGGGCCGGACGCGGGGAGTTCGAGCCACTACCCGATGGCAGCAGCACTTTCGGTTTCAGCGATGGTGCGTATTGGTTCCACACCGAGATCTTCAACAGCCACGCCGAACTGCAGCGATGGCTGCTGGTGCTGCACTACCCGCTGCTCGACAACGTCGATATCTACCTGCGCTATCCCAACGGCCGGGTCGAACACATGGCAACCGGCGACGCCCTGCCCTTCTCGGCCCGCAGCATCAGCTACCGGCAGCCCAATTTCTGGCTCCAGCTGCCCCAGCGCACGCGGGTGGAGCTGCTGGTGCGGGTTTCGAGCCGAAGCTCGATGCAGGTGCCGCTGGTGCTCTACAGCCCCACCGCCTTCGCCGAGCGGGAGCGGGATGCGCAGCTCGGCATCGGCCTGTTCTACGGCATCCTGATCGCCCTGTTCTGCTACAACCTGGTGCTCTGGCTCTCGCTGCGCGATGCCAGCCACTTCTGGTACATGTTCCACGTCGCCGGCTTCGGCCTGGTGGTGTTGTGCCTCAATGGCCTGGCCTTCGAATACCTGTGGCCGAACTCGCCCTGGCTGGCCAATTATTCGATCCCGCTGTCGATGGCGATCTCGCAGATCGCCATGCATCAGTTCGCCCGCGTGTTCCTGGAACTTCGCGAGCGCATCCCCTGGGCCGACCGGGTCACGCTGGTCATCATCGCCTTCTATGTGTTGATGGGCCTGGGCTCGCTGGTGCTCGAGTACCGCACCGTCGTCCTGCCGATGACCCTGGCGGTCTTTCCGGGCGCGCTGTACATCCTGGCGCTGACGGTGATGTCGCTGCGGCGCGGTTACGCGCCGGCCAAGATCTTCCTGTTGGCCTGGAGCTGCCTGCTGTTCGGCACCGCGCTCTACGCGTCGGTGTCCTTCGGCATCCTGCCCAAGAACTTCTTCACCGAATACGGCATCCAGATCGGTTCGGCGCTGGAGATGATCCTGCTGTCCTTCGCCCTGGCCTATCGCTATGCGCGGCTGCGCAGCGAAAACGAAACCCTGGTGCGCGAGCACAATGAACAACTCGAACGCCACGTCGCCCGCCGCACCTCGGAGCTGAGCACCGCGCTCGAGCAGCTGGCCGAAGCCAACCAGCGCCTGCGCGAATCCAACCGGCGCGATGCGCTGACCGGCCTGTTCAACCGCCGGCATTTCCGCGACCTGTTCGAGCACCAGATGCACCACGCCACCGAACACCGGCAGACCCTGGGCGTGCTGCTGATCGACCTGGACCACTTCAAGCGCGTCAACGACACCTACGGCCACCTGGCCGGCGACGAATGCCTGCGCTGGCTGGGCCGCTGCCTGGGCGACACGCTGTCGGTGCACGGTGCGGTGATCGCGCGATTCGGCGGCGAGGAGTTCGTGGCCGTGGTGCCCGACATGCAGGGCGACCGCCTGCTGCACCTGGCCGAGCAGCTTCGCGTGCGGATCTGCAGCGAACCGGTGCGCTACGCCGGCAACAACATCGGCATCAGCGCCAGCATCGGTGCCTTCGCCCTGCATCCGGGCGCCGGCATCGGCGTCGACGAGGCCCTGCACCGCGCCGACGACGCCCTGTACGCCGCCAAGGACCGCGGCCGCAACTGCGTCCACGCCGCCGAAGACATCACGTCCTGAAAAATCTGCAGGAGCGCCTTCAGGTCAGAGCAGCGAGTGGCGGGCGGCTGTCAGCAGCTTGCCCTGCTTCACCAGCTGCACCGCCGTCGCGACGTCGCCGTCCATCGCCCGGTCGCGCGGCATGAAGGGAATGGCCTCGCGCAGCGCGGCCCAGGCGGCGCGCACGGCGACGCCGGGTTCGAATTCGGCCGATTCGGCCAGTTCGCGGCGCAGGCTCTCGACCTCGTCCAGGAACGGCGCGCGGTCGGCGTGGCCGGGCAGCGGCGCGCCCTGCACTTTCACCGCCAGGCCTTCGGCGTCCGAGGCCCGCGCCAGGGCGCGGGCGGCATTGATCATGTCGCGGCGATAGTCCAGCGCCTGCCCGGCGGTGTAGAGCTCCAGCGCCAGCACGTGAGCCAGGTCTTCCACCATCTCGAGCACGTGCCGGCCCTCGTTGGCGCCCATGGACACGTGGTCTTCGGCGTTGGCCGAGGTGGGGACCGAATACACGCTGGCCGGGTGCGCCCGGCTGCACAGGTCGTTCACCAGCGCGGCCGCGGTGTACTGGACGATCATGAAGCCGCTTTCGGTGCCGTCCTCGTTGCCGATCAGGAAGGCCGGCAGGCCGTCGTTGGTGGCCGGATCGACCAGCTTGTTCAGCCGGCGCTCGGAGATCGACGCCAACACCGGGATCGCCGCCTTGAGGTAGCTCATGGCCAGCGCCAGCGGCATGCCGTGGAAGTGGCCCGCGGACACGACCTGGTCCTCGATTTCCTTCGCCCCTTCCAGGCCGGGGAACAGCAGCGGATTGTCGGTGACGGCATTGAGCTCGATGTCCACCACCCGCTTGGCCTGCTCGAGGGCGTCGCGCACGGCGCCATGCACCTGCGGAATGCAGCGCAGCGAGTAGCTGTCCTGCGGCTGGTGCTTCTTGCCGCCGCGGAAGGGCCGGAAGCGCTGGTAGAAACGCTCGCGGCCATGGCGCTGGGTGAGCGGCACCCAGTCCCAGCCGATGTCGAAACCCAGCGCCTGCTGCTCCGGGTCCTGCCAGCTTTCGGGCTGCCAGGGGCGGAACTTCGGCACCAGGTGGTAGGCGATGTCCGACAGCGTCGAGCCCGCCAGCAGCCGGCGCAGCTGGTTCGCCACGTGCACCTGGCCCGGATGCGGGCGCAGCGCATGCACGTGCGGGTCGAAGGCGCGCAGGCGGCCGGCGAAGGCATCGAGCGTCATCGCCGCGGCCAGGTCGGCGGCGTCGAGCAGGTCCTCGAGTTTTTCGATCGCCAGCACGGCGGTCGCCAGCATCTGGGCGGTGCCGTTGTTCAGCGCCAGGCCTTCCTTGTGGGACAGCTTCACCGGCGCCAGGCCGGCGCGGGCCAGGGCCTCGGCGCCGGGGATGCGCTCGCCGTCGTAGAAGGCTTCGCCGCCGCCGAGCAGCACGATCGCCAGGTGCGACAGCGGCGCCAGGTCGCCGCTGGCGCCGACGCTGCCCTTGCGCGGCACCACCGGCACGATGCCGGCATTGAGCATCGCCGCGAGGGCCTCGAGCACCTGTGGACGGATGCCCGAGTGGCCCATCATCAGGGTGTTGATGCGGATCGCCAGCATCGCGCGCACCACGTCGGGCGCGAAGGGTTCGCCGACGCAGACGGCATGGGTGACGATCAGGTTGCGCTGCAGCTCCTCGAGCACGCTTTCGTCGGTCTCGGCCGCGCCGGGCATGCCGTGGCGCACGCGGCGCGAGCCCAGCAGCTTGTCGGCGTTGGAGCCGAAGCCGGTGGACACGCCGTAGATCGGCTCCTGTTTCTTGACCTGGTCGGCCAGGAAGTCGGCGGCGCGTTGCACCGCCTGCATCTGCCCCGCATCGAGCGTGACCGGCGCGCCGTGCGCGATTTCGGCGACCTGGGCGCGGTTGAGGCTGCGGCCGTCGAGCGTGATCGGCTTCATGTCAGACGCCTCCCATGGCGCGCTGTTGCTCGATCTCGACGCGCAGGGTCTTGGCCAGGTCGTCGCGGGCGACTTCGAACTGTTCCTTGGCGCGCAGGTCCTTCACCGTGACCACCTCGCGCGCGGCTTCGTCCTCGCCGTAAAGCACCACGAAGCGGATGCCGGCCTTGTCGGCGTACTGGAACTGCTTGGCCAGCTTCTTGCCTTCCATCTGGACTTCGGCATTGATGCCGGCGCCACGCAGCTGACGGGCGATGTCCAGCGAGTCGGCCAGGCGCTCTTCGTCCATCAGGCCGACCATGACGTCGACCGAACTCTCGGCACCCGACAGGATGCCCGCCTCGCGCAGCTGGAAGAACAGCCGGGTGGCGCCGATGGAGATACCCACGCCGGGCAGCTTCGACTTGGTGTAGTGGCTGGCCAGGTTCTCGTAGCGGCCGCCCGAGCAGACCGAGCCGATCTGCGGGTGGGCATCGAGCGTGGTCTCGTAGACGGTGCCGGTGTAGTAATCGAGGCCGCGGGCGATGGAGAAGTTCACCGCGTAGTCGGATTCCGGCACGCCCTGGGCCTTGAGCAGTTCGATGACCTCGCGCAGTTCGGCCACGCCTTCGGCCAGGGTGGCATTGCCGGTGCCCAGCGCGTCCAGGCGCGCCACGGCGTCGGCGTGCGAGGTCGAGCGCACCTGCACGAAGGCCATGATCTTGTCGGCGACTTCGTCGGCCAGCCCGAAATCCGGGCCGGTCAGCGTCGCGCGCACCGCGTCGGCGCCGCGCTTGTCGAGCTTGTCGATCTCGCGCAGCACCAGCGCCTGGCGCTCGCCTTCGGCGATGCCCAGGCCCTCGAAGAAACCGCGCAGCAGCTTGCGGTTGTTGAGCTGGATCGTGAACTCGCCCACGCCGAGCTCGGAGAACACCGCGTGGATGACCGCGGGCATCTCGGCGTCGTGGCGCACGCTCAGCGTGTCCTTGCCGATCACGTCGATGTCGCACTGGTAGAACTCGCGGAAACGGCCGCGCTGGGCGCGCTCGCCGCGATACACGCGCTGGATCTGGTAGCGCCGGAACGGGAAGGCCAGGTCGTGTTCGTGCTGGGCCACGTAGCGGGCCAGCGGCACGGTCAGGTCGAAGCGCAGGGCCAGCTCGGGCTGGCCGCCTTGCTCGAGTGCGCCGGTGGACTGCACGAAATACACCTGCCGCTCGGTTTCGCCGCCGGTCTTGGTCAGCAGAACCTCGGAGAGCTCGAAGACCGGGGTTTCCACCGGCAGGAAGCCGAAGCGTTCATAGTTGCGGCGGATGACGTCCAGCATGCGCTGGAAGGCAATCTGGTCACGGGGCAGCAGCTCCATGACCCCGGGCGTGGTGCGGGGCTTGATCAAGGCGGGCACTCCAGTGCGAACCCGCACATTCTAGCGGCTGCGGCCCGACAGGCGCGTCCCCGGGAGCCCGGTGGGCACGCCGGGCTTGCCGAATCCGGCCCGAGTCCCTAGAATTGCCGGCTCGATCCCTCGGGGTGTAGCTCAGCCTGGTAGAGCGCTACGTTCGGGACGTAGAAGTCGCAGGTTCAAATCCTGTCTCCCCGACCAAATCGAAGACAAAGGGCTGCCTCCGGGCGGCCCTTCTGCTTTCACGGCTCCGCTACACTTCCTCCACGAACGCCGTCGGGGAAACGGATGAGCTGGATCCTGGGATTCATCGGGGCACTGTTGGGTGCACTGATCGCGGACGAGAGCCGCATGTTCTTCGGCTTCCTGGCCGGCGCCGGCCTGGGCCTGCTGTCCGGCAGCCTGCTGGCCCTGCGCCGCCGGGTCGGCCTGCTGGAACAACAAGTGATGACCCTGCGGGGCCAGGCCGCTTCCGCCGCGGCCCAGGCCCGCCCCGCCCCGGCGTCGATGCCCGAGGCGGACGTGGGTGCCCCCGGTTTGCGCCCGGAAGTGGACGCCCAGGCTCCGGCGCCAGCGCCCCAGCCGCCTCCGGTTCCTGACCAGGTCGGTCCAGCCCAGCCCGGGCCTGTCCAGCCCGAGCCTGCCCCGGCCCGCCCCATGGCCGCCGCCGCGCCACCGCCGCGCGTCCAGGCGCCGGCCGAACCCGCCGAACCCGCCGAACCCGACCCGATTACCCGTGCCGTGCTCGCCGCCAAGGCCTGGCTGTTCGAGGGCAACGTGCCGGTGAAGCTGGGCGTGCTGGTGCTGATGTTCGGCGTCGCCGCCGGCATCAAGTACGCCGCCGACGCCGGCTGGCTGGTGGTGCCGATCGAACTGCGCCTGGCGGGCATCGCCGCCGCCGCGATCGCCCTGCTTGTGTGGGGCCTGCGCAACGCCGCCCAGCGTCCCGCGTTCGGGCTGAGCCTGCAGGGGGGCGCCATCGGCATCCTGCTGCTGGTCGTGTTCGCCGCCTTCCGTAACTATGAGGTGCTGGGTGCGATGCCCGCCTTCGTGCTGGTGGTCATCCTGGTCGCCGGCGCCAGTGTGCTGGCGGTCAGACAGGACGCACCGGCCCTGGCCGTGCTGGGTTTCATCGGCGGTTACCTGGCGCCGGTGCTGCTGTCCACCGGCAGCGGCAACCACGTCGCGCTGTTTTCGTACTACGCGGTGCTCAACGCCGCCGTCTTCGCCATCGCCTGGAAGAAGCCGTGGCGGGCCCTGAACCTGGTCGGCTTCGCCTTCACCTTCGCCATCGGTGGCGTCTGGGGCGCGAAGTACTACCGGCCGGAGCTGTTCGCCTCGGTGGAACCTTTCCTGGTGCTGTTCTTCCTTTTCTACGTCGCCATCCCGGTGCTCTACGCGCTGGCCGGCCGGCACAAGAACGGCAAGGTCGACGGCACGCTGCTGTTCGGCACGCCGCTGCTGGCGTTCCCGATGCAGGTGGGGCTGCTGGAGGGCGATCGTTTCGGCCTGGCGGCGAGCGCCGTGGCCGTGGCCGCGGTCTTCGCCGGGCTGGCGCTGTGGGCCACGCGCAACGCGCGCCTGCGCGACCTGGCGCAGAGCGCGGCCGGCATGGGCGTGGTGTTCGCGACGCTGGCGATCCCACTGGCGCTGTCGGCGCGCTGGACCTCGGCGGCCTGGGCCCTGCAGGGCCTCGGCATGGTCTGGCTGGGGCTGCGCCAGCGGCGCCGCCTGACCCGCTGGTCCGGCCTGGTGCTGCTGGTGCTGGCCGGCGGCGCCTGGTTCGTGAGCCTGTTCGCATGGAACCTGGACTGGGAAGACCGCTTCCTGCTCAACGGCCACGCGATGAACCTGGGCCTGCTGGCTCTTGCCTGGCTCGCGGCCTCGTTCCTGTACATGCGCGCCGGGGCTGGCCGCGTGCTGCAGGTCCTGCTTTTCCTCGCGGGCCTGGGCTGGTGGACGCTGCTCGGCATGCGCGAGATCGAGGTCAATCTGTCGCCGCGCTTTGACGCCCTGTATTACGCCGGCTTCTGCCTGCTGACCGCGGCCCTGGCGGCGCTGCTGCGCAAACCGATGGTCTGGCCGCGCCTGTCCTGGCCGCTGACGGCCTCGGTGGTGCTGCTGCTGCCCCTGTCGCTGGGCTCGCAGGACCACTACGACACGACGCTGTTCGACTGGCCGCTGCTGCTGTGGTGGCCGCTGCTGGCCGCTGCGCTGGTGACCCTGCGCGCCCTGCGCACGCCGCGCTCGCTGGGGCTGGTGTTCGCCCACCTGGCCTGGTTCATCACCGTGGCCATGGCCGGGGGCATCACGCTGATGCGCGTGCTGGACGACCGGTTCGCGCTTGCCGACGGCTGGCTGCTGCCGGCGGTACTGGCGCCCCTCGCGCTGCTGTTCGTGCTCGCCTGGAAACGACCCGCGATCGGCGCCTGGCCGGTCGCCGACCAGTTCCCCCGCTATCGCGCGGCCTGGCTGGCGATCGCGGGTTTCGGCCTCGCGATCGGCTGGCTGTTCGGGCACTTCCTGCCCGGCGACAGCGCACCCCTGCCCTGGCTGCCGCTGCTCAATCCACTGGAGCTGTGGCTGCTGCTGGGCCTGATGGTGGCTGCGCAGTGGCTGCGCTCGCGCACCGACCCGCACCGCCTGGGCTGGCTGGCCTGGGCCGGGGCGGCGCTGTTCATGCTGTCGATGAGCGTGCTGCGTGCCTGCCACCAGCTCGGCGGCCTGCCCTGGTCGCCCGGGCTGCTGGGTGAAACCGTCGCGCAGACCAGCCTGACCGTGACCTGGTGCGTCGCCGGCGTCGCCGCCTGGGTGCTGGGGTCGCGCCGGCGCGACCGCGCCCTGTGGTGGCTGGGTGCCGGGCTGCTGGGCGTGGTGCTGCTCAAGCTGCTGGTGGTGGACCGCCAGTTCGTCGGCAACATCGCCGGCATTGTTTCCTTCGTGGTCGTGGGCCTGCTGCTGATCGTGGTTGGTCGCATCGCCCCCACCCCACCCCGTTCGGAGTAAGCGCATGCGCTCTTCCCTGCTGATTGCCGCCATCCTCTCCACGCTGCTGGCCGGCCCTGTCCGCGCGGCAAGCACGCTGCAGGACTACGCCTGGCAATGGCCGATCCAGACCGAGGGCGATGGGGCCGCGCACGTGCTCGAGCTCGACGTCGAGGTGCTGCAGCACGTCACCCGCGCCGACCTGCGCGACATCGCGGCCTTCAATGCCAACGGCGAGCCGGTGCCCTTCGCGCCCTGGCCGGCCGAGGCGCG
>CAXAYM010000039.1:0-11862 GCA_963973175.1 uncultured Arenimonas sp. | reverse complement strand
GGGCAAAGCGGTGCAGATCCTCGCGTTGGGCGACCTGCCCGATGGCCTGCCCGGCCTGGCCCTTGCGGCCGACCCCGCCAGCTACGCCCACGGCCTCTATGCCGCCCTGCGCGAACTCGACGGACGCGGCGCCAACCTGCTGCTCGCCGAGCGCCCCCCCGAAGCCGCCGAGTGGCTGGCCATCCAGGACCGCCTCCGCCGCAGCGCCGCCGGGGCCGGCGGCTACCCCGGGGACGCGACCTGAAAAAAATGGGGCCAGGGAACATCGGCGTCCGCAACGCCCATGTTCCCTGACCCCATTTTCCGGTTGCCGGTTACTTGGCGGCCATCAGGGCCAGCGTGGTGTCGAGCATGCGATTGGAGAAGCCCCACTCGTTGTCGTACCAGGAGCAGACCTTCACCAGCGTGCCGCCCATGACCTGGGTCAGCGTGCTGTCGTAGACCGAGCTGTGCGGATCGTGGTTGAAGTCGATCGACACCAGCGGCTTGGTGTTGAAGCCCAGGATGCCCTTGAGCGGGCCTTCCGAGGCGGCCTTCACGACGGCGTCGATTTCTTCCTTGCTGGTCTCGCGCGCGGCCACGAACGACAGGTCGACGACCGAGACGTTGATGGTCGGCACGCGCATCGAGAAGCCGGTCAGCTTGCCGTTGAGCTCAGGCAGCACCAGGCCGACCGCCGCGGCGGCGCCGGTCTTGGTCGGGATCTGGCTCTGGGTGGCCGAACGGGCGCGGCGCAGGTCCTTGTGGAAGACGTCCGTCAGCACCTGGTCGTTGGTGTAGGCGTGGATGGTGGTCATCAGGCCGTGCACGATGCCGATCTTCTCGTGCAGCACCTTGGCCAGCGGCGCCAGGCAGTTGGTCGTGCACGAGGCATTCGAGATCACGGTGTCGGACGCACGCAGCACGCCCTCGTTGACGCCGAACACGACGGTGTTGTCCACGTCCTTGTCGCCCGGGGCCGAAATGATGACCTTCTTGGCGCCGGCGGTGATGTGCGCCGAAGCCTTGGCCTTCGAGGTGAACAGGCCGGTGCACTCGAGCACCACGTCCACGCCAAGCTCGCCCCAGGGCAGCTTGGCCGGGTCGCGTTCGGCGCAGACCTTGATGCGGTCGCCGTTGACCACCAGGTCGCCACCTTCCACCGTCACCGTGCCCGGGAACTTGCCGTGGGCGGTGTCGTACTGGGTCAGGTGGGCGTTGGTTTCGGCGTCGCCCAGGTCGTTGATCGCCACGATGGTGATTTCGCTGGTGCGGTTGGCTTCGTAAAGCGCCCGCAGGATGTTGCGACCGATGCGGCCGTAGCCGTTGATGGCGACCTTGATGGACATGGCTTCTCCTGGACCGGCCCGGCCGGCGAAAGGTGGGTGGAAACCCGGGATTCTACCAAGCGCAGGCGCCCCGGCCCAAACCGGGGGACCGGCGCCCCGCTTTGACTTTCCTCAAGGTCGCGGGCCCGCGCCGGGAGGAAACTGGCGCCAGTTGATTCCCCACTGGAGTTTGACCATGCGACTTTCCCACACCACCCCGATCGCCCTTGCCCTCGCCCTGGCGTTCTCCGCCCCGGCCCTGGCCCAACAGGCCGGCGACTGGACCGTTTCCGTCGGCGCCCATGTCGTTGCCCCGAAGTCCAACAATGGCACCCTGGCCGGGGGCGCGCTGGCGGCCGATGTCGGCGACGACTGGCGCCCGACCATCACCGCCGAGTACTTCTTCAGCCCGAACCTGGGCCTGGAAGTGCTGGCCTCCCTGCCGTTCGAGCACGACATCGAGCTCAACGGCGTCAAGGCGGGCTCGACCAAGCACCTGCCGCCGACCTTCACCCTGCAGTACCACTTCCGCAACGAGTCGATCGTCACCCCGTTCGTGGGCGCCGGCGTGAACTACACCCGCTTCTTCGACGAAAAGACCACCGGCCCGATCGCCGGCACCGACCTCTCGCTCAAGCCCTCCTGGGGCCTGGCCGCGCATGCCGGCCTGGACTTCGCCATCGGCACCGGCAAGTGGCTGCGCGTGGATGCCCGCTACATGGACATCGACACCACCGTGAAGGTCAACGGCGCCCGCGTGGGCACCGTCAACATCGACCCGACGGTCTACGGCGCCGCCTTCGTCTGGGCCTTCTGAAACCCGTGATGGCAAGGTTCATGGCCGCTGGCGTAAAGTCCGCGGCCATGAAACCGACCCTCCTCGTCACCGCGCTGGCGCTTGCGCTGGCCACGCCCCCTGTCCTCGCCTGGAGCAAGCAGGGCCACCAGCTGGTCGGCGAACTCGCCGAACGCGAACTCTCGCCCGCGGCGCGCGCGCAGGTCCGTGACCTGCTGTCCGGCGAAGCCAACCCGAGCCTGGCCGGCGTGTCGACCTGGGCCGACGAGATCCGCGCGGCCAAGAGCCCGCTCGGTGAAACCAGCAAGCGCTGGCACTACGTGAACATCCCCGGCAGGGACTGCGACTACGTCGCGGCCCGTGACTGCCCGGACGGCGAGTGCGTGATCGGCGCGATCAACGCCCAGGCCAGGGTGCTGGCGGACCGATCCCAGCCGCGGCAGGCGCGCGTTGAAGCCCTGAAGTTCCTGGTGCACTTCGTCGGCGACGCCCACCAGCCGATGCACGCGGGTTATCCGCACGACCGCGGCGGCAACAACCACCAGCTCAACTACACCGGCAAGGGATCGCCCGAAGGCGAAGGCACCAACCTGCACGGGGTCTGGGACTATTGGATCGTGCAAAGCGCCGGCATGGACAACGCGGCCTATGCCGACCACCTGCAAACCCTGCCCCTTCCGGCCGACCCGGCCATCGGCGCCGACAATCCGGCGCGGGCCTGGACGCTGGAATCGTGCCGCCTGATCAAGACCGAAGGCCTGTATCCGCCGGGCCGCAAGATCACCGACGCCTACCTCGACCGGCACCGCCCCGTCGCCGAAGCGCGCCTGCGCCTGGCCGGGGCGCGCCTGGCAGAGCTGCTGGAGAAGACGCTGGTCCCCTGAGGGCTCAGGCGTCGTCTTCCACCGGGACCACCGTCGGCGGCTCATAACGCACCGGCACCATGACCCAGGCCGGCGCCCGCTTGCCGTCCTTCATGCCCGGATTGAAGGTCCACGTGGCCGCGGCTTCCATGGCGCTCTTCATCAGATCGGAGTCGACCGGCACGGTGCTCTTGTTGGCGTCGAATTCGATCTTCTGCGCCTTGCCGTCGGTACCCACCAGCACGCGCAGCATGACCAGGCCACCCTTGCCCGCGTCGGCGGCGGCCTTGGGATAAACCGGTGCTTCGCCCTGGATGCCCGATGTCGCCATGCCGTCGTCCCGCCCGGCCTTGGCTGGTTGGACGGCCCAGGCCAGGCCGGAAACCGCCAGCGACAGGCCGGCAGCGATGGAGATGCCCGCGAGGCGGCGGCGGGTGGAAACCGGTGGATGCTTCAGCATGGTCAGTCTCTCCTTGAGGGGGTGGCTGCCGGACCAATGGCAGCCGACGGGAAGCGGCTGGTCGGCAAGTTGGGTCTTGAGCATGGCGTCGCCATACGATCGCCGGTGCCGGGGGTGCTGCCGCAGCACGGCGGCATCGCAGGAAAGCTCCTGGTCCTGGCGGAACCGTCCGGCGGCGAGGTGGACCAGCGGGTTGAACCACAGCAGGGTGCGCACCAGCCCGAACAAGAGGGTCGCCGCTACATCCCCGCGCCGCAGGTGCACACGTTCATGGGCCAGGACGAGCTCGCGCTCCAGGGACGAATAGCGCTGGTCGAAATCGCCGGGCAGCACGATTCGTGGCTGCAGGCCGATCACCGCCGGCAGTCCGCGCGTGGCCAGGCTCTGGGCCAGGCCGTCGGGTCGCCGTCGCAGCGGCCCCAGGCCCGCCATGAAGCGCCGCTGGCGCAGCGCCAGCCATGCGCCGGTGACCAGTGCACCGGCCAGCCAGGCGAGGGACCCGATCCACGGCGAGGGCTGCGCGGGCAGGTTTGATCGCAGGTAATGAACCGGCAAGCCGCCGCCGATGTTTTCCTTCAGCGCCACGAAGCCTGGCGTCGCGGTGCCGGCGGGCAGCAAGGTGGCCAGCAGGGCGAAGGGCAGCAGCAGCCAGAGGGCGTAGGCCGCCTCGGCGCCGAAACGTTTCCGGACCGGTTGGCGCAAGACCAGGACAAGCATCAGCGAAGCGACGCTTGCGAGGCCTGCTTCGGCCAGGGCCGTCAGCAACTCAGTGCTCATCGTCGAGTTCCTCCAGCAGCCTGCGCAGCTCGGCCAGGTCCTTCTTCGACAGCCGGCCGCTTTCGGTGAAGTGGGCGACCATCGGCGCCACCCGTCCGCCGAACAGGCGATCGACCAAGCCTTCGCTCTCCTGGCGCAACCACTGGTCCCGCTCCAGCACCGGCGAATAGAGGAAACGGCGGCCATCGCGCTCGGCGCTGATCGCACCCTTCTTCAGCAGGCGGTTGAGCAGGGTCTTCACGGTGGCCTCCTGCCAGCCCTGGCCCGGGGCCACGGCGGCGAACACATCCTCGGCGGCCATCGGGCTCGATGCCCATAGCGCCTGCATGACCACGGATTCGGCGTCGCTGATCTGCATTTCGATTACGTCCGTAAACTTTTGTATAGATTACGCTCGTAATCGGCCCTGTCAAGGGGCCCGGGACGGGGTGCGATACTGGTCTTCGCCGCTTCCCGGATGAACCATGAGCCACGACCCGACCGCCCCGCCCGACCCCGCCCTGGACGCCGCCGTCGACCGCCTGCTGGCGCACGCCGGCGGCCGGCTGGTCCTGGCGGCGCCGCTGGGACTGGGCAAGCCGCATCGCGTGCTGAACGCGATCACGCGGCGCGTGGCCGCGGATGCCTCGCTGTCCCTGCACCTGCTGACCGCGCTTTCGCTGACGCCGCCGTCGCCGGGCGCGGGCCTGCAGCGGCGCTTCCTGGCGCCCTTCCTTGAGCGCCAGTTCGGTCCCGACTACCCGGTACTCGACTACGCGATCGCCATGCGCCGCAACGCGCTGCCGGCCAACATCCGGGTCGAGGAGTTCTACATGCAGTCGGGCGCCCTGCTCGGCTCGGCCAGCGCCCAGCGTGACTACGTCAGCCTCAACTACACCCACGTCGCGCGCGCGGTCGCGGCGCGTGGCGCCAATGCCGTGGTGCAAAAGGTCGCGCGCCAGCCCGGCGGCACGCGCCTGAGTCTAAGCTGCAATCCCGACCTCACCTTCGACCTGCTCGATGAGTGCCAGCGCCTGGGCAAGGCAAGGCCACTGCTGCTTGCCGAAGTGGATCCCAACCTGCCCTGGCTGGACGGGCCCTGCGCCGTGCCCGCCGGATTCTTCGACATCGTGCTCGACCACCCCCTGCCCGCGCCCCGGTTGTTCGCCTTGCCGCGCGAGCCGGTGGCCGACGCCGACCACGCCATCGGCCTGTACGCCAGCACCCTGGTGCGCGACGGCGGCACGCTGCAGATCGGAATCGGTTCGCTGGCCGATGCGCTGTGCCACGCCCTGGTGCTGCGCCATACCCGCAACGACGATTACCTGGCGGCGCTCGAGGCCCTGTCACCGGGCCTGGCCGCTTCGCCGCTGGTGCAGGAAGTCGGCGGCACCACAGCCTTCAGGGAAGGGCTGTACGGCGCCAGCGAGATGGTCAACGACGGCTTCCGCGCCCTCGCGCAGGCCGGCGTGCTCAAGCGCCGCGTGCTCGACGACGTCGGCGCCATGGCACGCATCAACCGCGGCGATGCCACGGCGCAGGACCGCGAGCGCCTGGCGCGCGACGGACGCTGGCTCGATGGCGCCTTCTACCTGGGTTCGCACGCGCTGTACGACTGGCTGCGCGACCTGCCCGCCGACCAGGCGCGCGGCATCGGCATGACCCGCGTGTCGCACATCAACCAGCTTTACGGCGGCGACGAGGCGCTTGAGCGGGAACAGCGACGCGACGCCCGCTTCTTCAACACCTGCATGATGATGACGGCCCTGGGCGCCGCGGTTTCCGACGCGCTCGAGGACGGGCGCGTGGTGTCGGGCGTGGGCGGGCAGTACAACTTCGTCGCCATGGCGCATGCGCTCGACGATGCGCGCTCGGTCCTGATGCTGCGCGCGCGGCGCGGCTTGGGCGGCCACGCCACCGCCAACGTGCGCTGGAACTATGGGCACGCCACCATCCCGCGCCACCTGCGCGACATCGTGATCACCGAACACGGCATCGCCGACCTGCGCGGTCGCAGCGACGGCGAATGCGTGCTCGCCATGGCCGCGATCGCCCATGCCGACGACCAGGCGCTGCTGCTCGACGCCGCCCGCAAGGTCGGCAAGCTCGAGCCCGGCTTCAGCCCGCCGCCCGGCTGGGCCCGCAACACAGGCAGCGCGCTGGCCCGGCGCCTGGCACCCCTGCGCCGGGCCGGCGTACTGCCCGATTACCCGATGGGCAGTGATTTCACCCCCGAAGAACAGCGGCTGGCCGCGGCCCTGTCCTGGCTGGCGGCTCGCACGGGCACCCTGGGCGGACGCGTCCGGGCGGTGGCCACGGCCCTTGCCGGCGAACAGGCGAACGACGAAGCCGCGCTGCGGCGCATGGGCCTGCAGGCGCCACGCGGCCTGGGCGAACGGCTTCAAGCGCGGCTGCTGCGCCATGCGCTGGCGAAAACCACGGTTCATCCCGCCTCGCCCGCGGGCGAATAGACTTGACCGACGCTTTCGGGAGATCCGCGATGCGAAAGGCCACCATCACGCCGCATTACCACGAAGAAACCGGCACCTGGAGTTACCTCGTCAGCGACCCGGACACCGGCCGCGCAGCGCTGGTCGACCCTGTGCTCGACTTCGATCCGAAGGCCGGGCGCACCTCCACCACCAGCGCCGAAAAGCTTCTGGCCTCTGTGCGCGAGGCCGGCGTGCAGGTGGACTGGATCCTGGAAACCCACGCCCATGCCGACCACCTCAGCGCCGGGCACTGGTTCAAGGAACAGCTTCCCGGCGCCAAGCTGGCCATCGGCCAGGGCATCCGCACGGTGCAGAAGACCTTCCGGCCGATCTTCAACCTGGGCGAACACTTCCCGGTGGATGGTTCGCAGTTCGACCACCTGTTTGCCAACGACGAGGTGTTCTCGATCGGCAATGTCGGCGCGCGCGTGATCCCGGTGCCGGGGCATACCAACGATTCGGTGGCATACCTCATCGGCGACGCCTTGTTCACCGGCGATTCGCTGTTCATGCCCGACGGCGGCACGGCGCGCTGCGATTTCCCGGGCGGCGATGCGTCCACGCTTTACCACTCGATCCAGCGGCTGTTCTCGCTCCCCGATGACACCCGCGTCTTCGTCTGCCACGACTATGGCCCGGGCGGCCGCGAGCCGCGCTGCGAAACCACGATCGGCGAACAGAAACGTTCAAACATCCACGTGCGGATCGGCACCGACGAAGACCAGTTCGTGCGCATGCGCACCGAACGCGACGCCAGCCTGGACATGCCCACGTTGATCCTGCCCTCGGTGCAGGTGAACATCCGCGCCGGCGAACTGCCCGAACCGGAAGCCAACGGCGTGCGCTACCTCAAGTTGCCGATCGACCAGCTATAGCGGCGACGGTCACTCCGCCAGATGCTGGCGGGTCCAGCGCACGATGTTGTTGGCGTCCATCGCGCCGGACTGGCGGGCAAGTTCGCGGCCATGCCGGAACAGGACCAGGGTCGGGATGCTGCGGATGCCGTGGCGCTGGGCCAGGGTCGGTGCCGACTGGGTGTCGACCTTGGCCAGGCGCACCTGGGGTTCCAGCTGGCCGGCGGCGCGTTCGAAATGCGGCGCCATCATCTGGCAGGGACCACACCAGGGTGCCCAGAAGTCGACCAGCAGCGGTAGTTCGCTGCGTTCGGCGTGCGCGGAGAAATCATCCACGCCAAGGTCCAGCGGATGCCCCATGAAAAGCTGCGCGTGGCAATGGCCGCACTTGGGGCCTTCGCCCAGCCGGGAAACCGGCACGCGATTCATGCCGTTGCAGTGCGGGCAGGCCAGGGTGAGGGGATGGCTCATGCGGATGCTCCCTGTCCAGCGGCTCGCCGGGCCCGTGCGCTCAGCAGCACGTAATAAAGCAGCGGGATCACCACCAGCGTCAGCACGGTCGACACCAGGATGCCGAAGATCAGGGCAATGGCCAGGCCATTGAAGATCGGGTCGTCGAGGATGAAGAAGGCGCCGGCCATCGCCGCCAGGCCGGTCAGCGCGATCGGCTGGGCGCGCACGGCGCAGGCCTCGACCACGGCATCGGCCAGGGCGTGGCCTTCGGCGATGGACTGGTTGATGAAGTCCACCAGCAGGATCGAATTGCGCACGATGATGCCCGCCAGCGCGATCATGCCGATCATGCTGGTGGCGGTGAACTGCGCGCCCAGCAAGGCATGGCCCGGCATCACGCCGATCACGGTGAGCGGGATCGGCGCCATGATCACCAGCGGCACCAGGTAGTCGCGGAACTGCGCCACCACCAGCAGGTAGATCAGCAGCAGGCCGACCGAATAGGCCAGGCCCATGTCGCGGAAGGTTTCGTAGGTGATCTGCCACTCGCCGTCCCACTTGATCGAAAAACCGAGCGAGTCGGTGGGGGCGGACAGGAAGCGCTGTTCGACTGGCGTATCCGCCAGCGGCTTGTCGCCGACCTGCGCGACCAGGTCGAACATGCCGTAGAGCGGACTGTCGATGCGGCTGGCCTCGTCGCCGGTGACATAAACCACCGGCAGCAGGTCCTTGCGGTGGATGACGGGCTCCCAGGGCAGGCGCTGCACCGTCACCAGTTCCGACAGCGGCACCAGGCGACCGTCGCCGGCGCGCACGCGCAGGGTCAGCAGTTGTTCCAGGCTGGCCTGGTCCCCGGCGGGCAGGCGCAGGCGCACCGGCACCGGGTACTTGGAGGCGCCGTCGCGCAGGTAGGTCGCGTCGCGGCCAGACACGCCCAGCTGCAGCGCCTGCGCAATCGCCGCCTGGCTGACGCCCAGCCGCGCCGCGCGATCGCGGTCCACCAGCACCAGTTCGCGCTCGGCTTCGGCCTCGACGGTGCTGTCGACGTCGACGATGCCCTCTGTCGCGGCAAAACGCGCCTGCAGGTCGCGGGCGATCGCGCGGGCGCGGGTGGCGTCGGGACCGTAGATCTCGGCCACCAGCGGCGCCATCACCGGCGGGCCCGGCGGAACTTCCACCACCTTGACCGAGGCGCCATAGCGCCTGCCGATGTCCGCCAGCATCGGCCGCACGGCGAGCGCGATGTCGTGGCTCTGGCGGTCGCGCGCGTGCTTGTCCACGAGGTTGACCTGGAGGTCGCCGACGTTGGCGCCTTCGCGCAGGTAGTACTGCCGGACCAGGCCGTTGAAGTTCACTGGCGCCGAGGTGCCGGCGTAACCTTGGATATCCAGCACTTCGGGCACCTGGTTCAGCGCCTGCGCCATGTCCAGAAGCAGGGCGTTGGTGCGCTCGAGCGGCGTGCCTTCGGGCAGGTCCACGACGACCTGGAATTCCGACTTGTTGTCGAAGGGCAGCATCTTCAGCACCACCAGCTGCACCACCGCCAGGCCGGCGGCGGCCAGTACCGCCACGCCGATGCCCGCGAACAGCGTGCGGCGGCGGCGCTTCCCGCGCTGCGTGTCGAGGAAGGGGCGCATGATGCGTTCGAACACGCCGCGCACCCGCTTCGAGAGCGCCGTCTCATGGTCCCCGTCGGTGTCGTGCACGTGCCGCGACAGCAGCTTCAGGGACAGCCAGGGCGTGACCGTCAGCGCGATCGCCAGCGACAGCAGCATGCCGACCGAGGCGTTGATCGGGATCGGCCGCATGTACGGACCCATCAGGCCCGAAACAAAGGCCATCGGCAGCAGCGCGGCGATGACCGTGAAGGTGGCCAGGATGGTCGGGCTGCCGACTTCGTCGACCGCCGGCGGGATGGCTTCAATGAGGCTCTTGCCACCCAGGCGCATGTGCCGGTGGATGTTTTCGACGATGACGATGGCATCGTCCACCAGGATGCCGATCGAGAAGATCAGCGCGAACAGGGACACTCGGTTGATGGTGAACCCCATCGCCCAGGATGCGAAAAGCGTGATCGCCAGGGTCAGCACGACGGCGCTGCCGACCACGACAGCCTCGCGCCAGCCCAGCGCGAACAGCACCAGCAGCACGACGGCGCCGGTGGCGAACACCAGCTTCTGGATCAGCTTCATCGCCTTGTCGTTGGCGGTGTAGCCGTAGTCGCGGGTCACCGTGGCGTGGATGCCTCCGGGGATCACCGAGGCTTCCAGGACCTTGAGGCGGCTGGCAATTGCGCTGGTGATGTCGGCGGCATTGGCGCCAGGCTTCTTGGCGATGGCGATCGTCACCGCCGGGGCGATGGCGCCGTCGGGGCGAAGCTTGTCCTGCGGCGCCGTGTACCAGGCGTACTGGCTGGGCAGGTCGGCGCCGCGATGGATGTCCGCGACGTCGGACAGGTACAGAGGCCGGCCGTCGCGCAGGCCGATCACCAGTTCGGCGACCTGCTGGGCGTCGGCCAGGTAGCGGCCGGCCGTCATCGGCAGCACGCCGTCGGCGGTGACCCGGTCACCGGCCTGGCTGACCACGTTGGCGGCGGAAAGCGCAGCGGCCAGGTCGTCGGCGGTCATGCCGTAGGAGGCCAGGCGGGTGGCGTCGAGCTCCACCACCACCATCCGCTGCGGCGCACCGAGGGTGTAGACGTCGCGGGTGCCGGGCACGCGCTTGATCTCGGCCTCGAGCGTGTGCGCCACTTCGGCCAGTTCGACGCCGCCGCGGGCGGGATCGTCGGTCCACAGCGTCACCGCCATCACCGGCACGTCGTCGATGCCCATCGGCCGCACCAGCGGCTGGCCGACGCCCAGGCCGGGGGGCGCCCAGTCGGCATTGGAATAAACCTGGTTGTACAGGCGCACCAGCGCATCCTGGCGCGGCACGCCGACCGCGAATTCCACGGTGATCAGGGCCGAGCCGGCGCGGCTGGTGGAGTACACGTGCTTGACGCCGTCGATCTCGGACAGCACCTGCTCGAGCGGAACACTGACCAGGTTTTCGACGTCCGCGGCCGGCGCACCCGCGAAGGGCACGATGATGTTGGCCATGGTCACGTCGATCTGCGGTTCTTCCTCGCGCGGCGTGATCAGGGTGGCGAACAGGCCCAGCAACAGGCCCGCCACCGCCAGCACCGGCGTCAGCGGATTGGACTGGAAGGCCCGGGCCAGGCGCCCGGAAAGGCCGAAGCGCGGCTCAGCCATCGTCGCGGTCCCCTGCCAGGTGGGCGAGCGCTTCAAGCGGATCCGCGGCAATGCGCTCGCCTTCGGCCAGGCCGGCCAGCACCTCGACCTCGTCGTCGCGGCGATGGCCCAGGCGGACCTGGCGAAGCACCACGCGGTTGTCGGCGCCGACCACGTACACGGCGGTCACTTCACTGCGGGTCACCAACGCGGAAGTCGGGATCCAGAGGTGGCGCGCCTCGCCGGTCTTGAAGGCGACCTTGACGGTCATGCCGGGCTGCAGCCCGGTTTCGGCCTCCGGCAACTCCACGCGCACCTTGAAGCTGTGCGTGCCCGGATCGGCGTAGGGAAAAACAATGAGCTGGTCGGCTACCAGGCGGCCGCCGCCGGGCAATACGACGGTGGCGGTGCCGTGTTCGCGCAGGGCGGCGACGTCGCTCTGCGGCACCTCCACGTTCACGCGCAGTTGCTCCAGCGAAAGGCCCGAGACCAAGGGCTGGCCTGGCTGCACCGACTCGCCGACCTCGACGTGGCGCTCAGTCAGGATGCCCGAATACGGCGCACGGATGACGGTGTAGTCCACCTGCTCGCCGGCCTCGCTGACGCCGGCGCGGGCCGATTCCAGCGCGGCGCGGGCGGCATCGCGGCGGG
>CAXAYM010000038.1:0-12051 GCA_963973175.1 uncultured Arenimonas sp. | reverse complement strand
CTCCTTCGGTGGGTGGCAGGGTCTTGAACGTGTCGGTGCCGCCGATGGGGTTGGCGGCCGCCGTCCGTCGTATGACTCGAAGGTGCTCCCGCGCTGCGCGGGCTTGCAAGCGTTAGGATGCAATCCATGGCCTGGATCACGTCCTCTGCTAAGTCTCTGTTCATTTTCGCGCTGGTGTTCGCGCTTGCCGCCTGCGGCCCGGACCGCGACGCGACGTCGCGGGAACAGGATGATGCCGCCGCGCTCCCGGCGCCGGCGCCGCCCGACGAAGAGTCCTTCGTGCGCACCTGGCAGGGCGTACTGCCCTGCACCGACTGCGACGGCATCCAGATGCGGCTGACCCTGCGTCGCGACGACGAAGGGCGGCAGGATTTCGAACTGGAGGAAACCTATCTGGGCGCCGAGGGCGGCAACGTCTTCACGATCAACGGTCCCTGGCGGCAGGCGCGCCAGCGCACCGACGGCGGCCCGGCCCTCGTGTTCCGGATCGATCCGGACGGTTTCGACCACTGGTTCCGGCTGCAGGCCGACGGCAGCCTCGAACTGCTCGACGCGCAGGGAGAGCCGCGCCCGGACGCCATCGGCCACCGCCTGCAGCGCTTGTAAGCATTACCCGCCCGTTCACCTGCCTGTTGCAGAATCGAACCGCTTCCCGAACGAAGGACTGCCCATGAACCGCAAATTCCTGGCCGCCATGGTTGCGTTTGGCCTCGCCGCCTCGGCTGGCGCGAACGCGATGGTCGACGACATCGCCGTCGGCTTCAGTCCGCGCACGGGCGATGCCTGGGTGGATACCCGGCTCGGCGACATCAATGTTTTCGCGCGGGGCAATACCGACGGGTTCATCGATGACGTCGTCGTCAGCTTCGGCGCGCCCCGGCCGCTGGTGCGCGACCTTTACTACGACCGCGGCTGGGCCCCGGGCGACATTTATTACGCCTGCGCGCTGGCCCACCAGCTGGGGCGACCCTGCCTGGAGGTCGCCGACTATTACGACCGCCGCCGCGGCCAGGGCTGGGGCGTCGTCGCCAAGCAGCTGGGCATCAAGCCCGGGTCGGCCGCGTTCCATGCGCTCAAGGGCCGGGTCGGCAAGGGCCACGATCGCCTGCACGGCCGCGGCGGCCCCAAGGCCGCCGGAGGTCCTTCCGGCGGCCGGGAGGCCGGCCCGCCGCAGGGCCGTGGCCAGGGAGGCAAGCCGGACAAAGGCAATGGCAATGGCAAGGGCAAGGGCAAGGGCAACAAGGGCAACGGCAAGGGCCGCTGACCGGTCAGCCCTCAGCGCGCGGTGTAGCCGCCGTCGATCGCCAGCTCGGCGCCGGTGACGAATTTCGATTCGTCCGAGGCCAGGTAGACGATGCCCCAGGCGATGTCGTCGACGTCGCCCATGTGGCCCAGCGGGTGCAGGCTGCCGACCTCGCGCCGCGCCGCGTCGATGTCGGTGGCACCGCTGGCCTTGAGGTGGTTTTCGACCATCGGCGTCCAGATGTAGCCCGGATGCACCGAGTTCACGCGGATGCGGTCGGCGGCGTAACACAGGGCGTCGGTCTTGCTCATCAGGCGCACGGCGCCCTTGGACGCGTGGTAGGCGGGCACATCCGGCGCACCGACCAGGCCGTAGATCGACGAGAGGTTGATGATGCTGCCGCCGCCCGCGGACTTGAGGTGCGGGATGGCGTGTTTGCAGCAGAACAGCACGCCCTTGACGTTCACCGCCTGCACCTTGTCCCACTCGGCCTCGCTGATCTCGTGGGTGAGCTTGGTCGAGCCGGAGATGCCGGCGTTGTTGACCAGTACGTGCAAGCCACCGAACTCCGCGGCGGCTTCGTCCACGGCCTTCTTCACCGCCGCCTCGTCGCTGACGTCGACGTGCCAGTAGCGGGCGCGGCCGCCGCGGTCGCGGATGGCGGCGGCCACGGCCTCGCCTTCGGCGTCGTGCAGGTCGAACAGCGCGATGGCGCCGCCTTCCCCGGCAAGGCGTTCGGCGCAGGCGCGGCCGATGCCCAGCGCGGCGCCGGTGACGATGCAGGACTTGCCTTTCACGCGATCCATGGTTCTTCTCCGGAGCGGGGAGGCTCTAGTGTCCTCCGATCCGGCGGCGACGTTTTGACGCAGGTCAGTCCCTGCGCAGGGGCAGCCCCAGGTCGCGGGCCCCGGGCCTGAGGCCGAGGCCGTACTGGAGGCTTTCGCCGATGCGTTCGGCATAGGCCTGCAGGGTCCGGGCCGGCTCGGGTTCGAACACCTGGGCGGTCGTTTCGCGCCACAGCTGCAGCCAGCGGGTGAAATGCGCGGCGGTGATGCCGGGCTGGGCGCGATGCGCGGCCATCGGATTGCCGCGAAAGCTGCGCGTGCCCAGGGCCACCGAGGACCAGAACGAGGTCAGCAGCCGCTTGTGCTCCGGCCAGTCGTGCACGGCGGCGTTGAAAATCGGCCCCAGCGCCGGATCGGCGCGGACCTTGTCGTAGAAGCGGTCGACGAGGGCGGCCAGCGAGCCTTCGTCCAGGGTTTGGGCGCGATCCATGCCGGCATGGTACCGGCCGCCGCCCGGCCGGCCCTGTCCGCGGGCTGACCCAGGTCAGGGAAACCGCGGTTCGCAGGGCCCAGGATGGGCCCCATGCAGGAGGGCCGCCATGACCACGATTGAATGGAACGACTTCGACTCCCACGCACTCAGCGGCGTCGGCGAGGCGCTGGACGCCGCCGGCGTGGACACATCGGCGCCTGAATGCCTGGCGGAGCCGCCGGTGGTATCCGGTCCGGTCGAAGTAGACGCCAGGCTCATCGCCGAAGGCCTGGGACTGGACGCCGGACAGGTGCCGGCCATGGTCGCCGACCGCCGCATCGCCACGCTGTGCGAGCGCGGCACCGGCGAGGACGCCGGCCGCTACCGCTTCACCTTCTACTTCGGCAACCAGCGCTTCCGGCTGGTGACCGATGCCCGCGGCGAGCCCATTGCCATGAGCGGATCAATCACTCGCTGACCGGCCATCCTCCGCCAGGGCAAGGGCGGCTTCCGTCCGGTAGCCTGTCGGGCAGGCGTTCGCCGGACGCCATCACCGCCAGGATGGTCTGCCCAGTGGAGAGTTTGGCGTGCTACTGAAATTTCTGGCAGGGCGCGGTTCGTCGTCCCTCTTCGCCCGGCTCTTTCCCGCTGCATTGGGCACGGCGGCGTTTGCCGCCATCGCGCATGCCGCCCTGGTGGCGGTCGCGGCCAGGGCGATCGGGGTGGAGCTGATCTACATCGCGGCCATCAGCTTCGTCGTGGCCTGGGTGGTGGCGGTCATCGGCGGCGCTGTCCTGCTGTCGGTGACGCAGGTCTTTGGCCTGGGCCTGGCCGCGTCGCTGGCGGTGTTCCTGGTCGCGATCCAGGCCCTCACGATCGGACTGGAGATGTATGTCTTCGAGAGCGGGCTGGACGCGGTCTCCTGGCGGTATTCGCTGATTTCGGTGCCCTCGGCGCTGCTCGCCTGGTACCTGTCGGTCTACGCCTGCCACAAAAAATAGGGGCGCGGGAGGGCTGTATCCTTGCGGCTGTCGAATCCCACCGAACAACCCATGCCAACCAAACAGGACCAGGGTCTTTCCGTGGCGCCAATGATGGACTGGACGGACCGGCACTGCCGCGTCTTCCACCGGCTTCTGGCGCCGCATGCCCGGCTCTACACCGAGATGGTGCATGCGCAGGCCGTGATCCACGGCGACCGCGAGCGGCTGCTGGGCTTCGATCCCTGCGAGCACCCCGTGGCGCTGCAACTCGGCGGTTCCGACCCGGGCCACCTGGCGGAGGCCACCCGCATCGGTGCCGACTGGGGCTACGACGAGGTCAACCTCAATGTCGGCTGCCCGTCCGACCGGGTACAGGCCGGACGGTTCGGGGCCTGCCTGATGAAGGAACCGGCGCTGGTCGCCGACGCGGTGGCGGCGATGATCGCCGTCGCGCCCGCGCGCGTCCCGGTGACCGTGAAGTGCCGCCTGGGTGTCGACGAAATGGAGGACTACGACGTCTTCCGCGCCTTCATCGACACCGTGGCGGCGGCGGGCTGCGGTCATTTCGTGGTGCATGCGCGCAAGGCCTGGCTGCAGGGGCTGAGCCCCAAGGAAAATCGCGAGATTCCGCCCCTGCGCTATGACTGGGTCTATCGGCTCAAGCGCGAACGCAGCGACCTGCGCATCGAAATCAACGGGGGCCTGGCCACGGTCGAGGATGTGCTGGCCGTGTTGCCGGAGGTCGATGGCGTGATGATCGGACGCGCGGCCTATCACGAGCCTTATCGCCTGCACCTGATGGACCGTGCCCTGTTCGCACCCGGGCAGGCACCACGGACGCGCCACGATCTGCTCGAGGCCATGCGTCCTTACGTGGAGGACTGCCTGTCGCGTGGCATCGCGCTCAAGCACCAGTCGCGGCACTGGCTGGGCCTGTTCCATGGCCAGCCCGGCGGCCGCATCTTCCGGCAGGTGCTCAGCGAAGGCGCGCCGCGCCCGGGTGCCGACTGGTCGCTGGTCGAACGCGCGCTCGAGGCCACCCGCAGCGGCTAGCATGGGCGTCCCAAGCCGCTGACCGGAGGACCCCGCGATGAGCTTCAAACTCAGTTCCGCCAGTTTCCAGGACGGCGATACCCTGCCGGACCTGCACGTCAAGGCGATGGGCGACACCTCGCCGCACCTGCGCTGGAGCGGTGCTCCGGAAGGCACCCGGAGTTTCGCGATCACCTGCTTCGACCCGGATGCGCCCACGGGCTCGGGCTTCTGGCATTGGACCGTCGCGAACCTGCCGGCCGGCACCACCGAGCTGCCCGCCGGCGCCGGTTCCCCGGACGGCCACGACCTGCCGGCGGGCGCCGTGCAGGGTCGCACCGACTTCGGCCGCCCCGGCTACGGCGGCGCCGCGCCGCCGCCGGGGCACGGCAAACACCGCTACATCTTCACCGTGTTCGCGGTCGACACCGAGCGCCTGGACGTCGGGCCGGACGACTCCGGCGCGGTGTACGGCTTCAACCTGCATTTCCACACCCTGGCGAAAGCGTCGATCACCGCGACCTACGAAAACAGGGGCGAGGGGTGATCACACGGGATCCGGACGCGTTCCTGGCCTTCGCCCGCGGCCTGGCGCCGGACTTCGGTCCGGCCTGCGCCCGCGCGGCTTTCCTGGTCGCGCCCGACGGCTTCGCGCTCGCCGAGCAGTCGGCCAGCGACAACGCCTACATGGACCTGTCGGTGTCCGTGGACCCGGCATGCGCCTCGGCCCAGCATCGGGGCCTGCAGGCCGCGCTGGCGCAGGACCTGCCGGTGGTGTGTTTTCCCGGCGATCCGGCCGCACCGGACGGCCTGTTCCCCAACAACGTGTTCGCCACCGGGCCGGGCCGGCTGCTGGTCGGGCGCATGCGCCATCCCGTGCGCCAGCGGGAGGCCGAACGGCCGGACATTCGCGGCTTTTTCACCGGCCTGCTGGCCTACGGGGAAATCGACCTGCGCCAGCAGCCGGGGGTTTGCGAGCTCACCGGTTCGGTGGTGATCGACCGCGCCCGCGGGCTGGCCTTCGCCGGCCTCGGCGAGCGCTGCGACGAGGCCGGCGCCCGCGCCCTGCATGCGGCACTGGGGCTGCGTGCCACCCTGCTGTTCGAGCTGGCCGCCGGCGAGTACCACACCAACGTGGTGATGAGCGTGCTGGCGGGGCGGGCCCTGGTCATCGCGCCCGGCGGCTTTGCCGATCCGGCCGTGGTGCAGGCCCTGGGGGCGCTGTACGAACCGCATGTGCTGGTGCTGGCGGCGGAACAGAAGGCGGCCTTCGCCGGCAATTGCATCGCCCTGCGGAACGACCGGGTGCGCATGAGCGCGGCGGGTGCCGCCACCCTTTCCGCGGACCAGCGGGCCCGCCTGGCCGATGCCGGCTTCGAATTGGCCCCCGTGCCCCTGGACGAGATCGAGAAGGCCGGCGGCTCGCTGCGCTGCTGCGTCGCCGAAATTTACTGACAGGCCGGCATTGTTCAGGTACAAGTTATTGACGTACTTAGGGTTCATACCGGATTCACTGCCCGGCGACCAGACTCTGCCCCGTCTTCCGGCTAGCCGGTCCCCCCACTCGGAGCTATCCTCCCGCCGATGCTGAACGCCCTTCGCCCCTTGCTGTTTGTCGCCACGTTCGCCTTGGCCCTGCCCGCATGGGCGGAGGAAGCGCGCGCGCAGCGGGCTGAAGTCGGCGAACGCATCCGCGAGGTCGAACGCGACGGTGGCCGGGTGCTGCGCGCCGAGCGCATGCAGCGCGGCGGCGAGGACGTCTACCGGATCAAGGTGCTGACCCCCGAGGGCCGCGTGCGTGTGCTGCACGACCGGCGCCAGCCCGAGGCCAGCCCACCCCGCAACGAACGTCGCAGCATTGATCGCCGCAGCCTGATGCTGCGCGACCATGCCCGCCGCACCGCGCAGAGCCAGCGCGCCGCCGAAGCCAACAACGACGTCCGCGAGCCTGACACCCGGCTGCCGCGTACCCAAGACGATTGAACCCTGTCCCGGCCCCATCGGGCCGTTCCCCTGTTGAAGGAGACGCCATGCGCGTACTGCTGGTCGAGGATGAAGCCCCGCTGCGTGAAACCCTGGCCGCGCGACTCAAGCGCGAGGGTTTCGCCGTGGATACCGCCGGTGACGGCGAAGAAGGCCTGTACCACGGCAAGGAAGTGCCCTTCGACATCGCCGTGATCGACCTGGGCCTGCCCAAGATGTCGGGCATGGACCTGGTCAAGGCGCTGCGCGAGGCCGGGCAGAAGTTCCCGATCCTCATCCTGACCGCGCGTTCGAGCTGGCAGGACAAGGTCGAAGGACTCAAGTCCGGCGCCGACGACTACCTGGTCAAGCCCTTCCACGTCGAAGAACTGCTGGCGCGCATGAATGCGCTGCTGCGGCGCGCGGCCGGCTGGTCCAAGCCCACGCTCGACTGCGGCCCGGTGCGCCTGGACCTCTCGGCCCAGACGGTCAGCGTCAACGGTTCGGGCGTGGACCTGACCAGCTACGAATACAAGGTGCTCGAGTACCTGATGCTGCACGCCGGCGAACTGGTGTCCAAGGCCGACCTGACCGAGCACATCTACCAGCAGGATTTCGACCGCGATTCGAACGTGCTGGAAGTCTTCATTGGCCGCCTGCGCAAGAAGCTCGACCCGGAAGGCGAGATCAAGCCGATCGAAACCGTTCGCGGCCGCGGCTACCGTTTCGCCATCCCGCGCGACGAGTAAGACGGCGTGCGCGCCTGGCGCACGCTGTCGCTGCAGGCCCGGCAGATGCTGGCGGCCAGCCTTGCGCTGGTCGCTTTCCTCGGCTTCACCGGCCTGGCCCTGGACCGTGCCTTCGTCGCCACCGCGCAGAACGCGCTGCGCGAGCGCCTGGCGAACTTCGCCAACGCCTACATCGGCGGCAGCGAGTTCGACCGCAACCGGTCCTTCATCACCCCGGAAATCCCGCCCGACGCGCGCCTGCTTGAACCCAAGAGCGGGCTGTACGCGAACATCCGCGGCGAAGGCGTCACCTGGGACTCGGCCTCGACGCTGGGTCGCTCGATGCCGCCGATCGAACTGCTCGAGCCCATGGAGCGGCGTTTCCAGGGCCCGCTGGCGATCGTCGACGCCGACGGGCTTGAGAATGCGGTCTACGCGTATTCGCTGGGACTGATCTGGGAATCGGCGACGGGCGACATCCCCCTGACCCTGAGCGTCTTCGAGGATGCCCAGCAGATCGAGGACCAGGTCCGCATCTACCGGCGCGCCCTCTGGGGCAACCTGGCGCTGGCGGCGCTGCTCCTGATGATGGTGCAGCTGCTGGTGCTGCGCTGGAGCCTGCTGCCGCTGCGCAACGTCGAGCGCGAGCTGGGGCGCGTCCGCCAGGGTGAAAGCCAGCGCCTTTCCGGCCGGCATCCGCGGGAACTCGAATCGATCACCCGGGCGATCAATGCGCTGATCGACAGCGAGCGCACCCACCTCGACCGAAGCCGCAACACGCTCTCGGACCTGGCCCACAGCCTCAAGACGCCGCTCGCGGTGCTGCGTTCGCGGCTCGACGCCGATGCCAGCCACGAACAGCTTCGCGCGGAGGTTGCCGCGCAGGTCCAGCGCATGAACGAGATCGTCTCCTACCAGCTGACCCGGGCGGCGCGCACCGGCCACGCCCTGTACTCGGCGCCGATCGAAATCGAGCCGCGCGCCGAGGAGATCGTCGCCGGCCTCGAGAAGGTGTATGCCGGCCGCGGCGTGCTCTGCGAGTTCGAGATCGACCCCGCCGCGCGTTTCCACGGCGAGCTGGGCGACCTGCAGGAACTGCTCGGCAACCTGCTGGAAAACGCCTTCAAATGGGCGGAAAAGCGGGTGTTGCTGATCGTGTCGGTGGAAGCGGCGCCGTCCGATCGCCGTCCGGGCGTCAACATCACCGTCGACGACGACGGCCCCGGCATTCCGCCCGAGAAGGTCGACCGCCTGCTGCAGCGCGGCGTGCGCGGCGACGAGCGCGTGCACGGCCATGGCATCGGCCTGGCGATCGTCCAGGACATCGTCACCGCCTACAACGGCGAGCTGCGTGTCAGCCGGGCGCCCGAACTCGGGGGCGCCCGCTTCGCCGTGCGCATCCCGCCGGCGTTCTGAGTTTCCGCGGTCAACCGGGAATCGGCGACGGGCCGTAAAAGCGCTGCAGGTGCCCGGCCACCGCCGGCATTTCCTGCGCCAGCAGCGAGGGGGCGCTGAAGTGGTATTCGCTGGCCACCGCGAAGAATTCTTCCGGAGCCTCGGCCGCGTAGGCGTCGATCGGTGTTTCGTCGCCGCGCTCCACGCGTTCGCGGAAGGCGTCGTAGGCCGCCTGGAAGTCACGCGCCCATTCCCGCTGCCAGTCGGCCGGCAGCGGCGGCGTGCCGTCCATCGCGCCGTCGAGGATGTCGATCTTGTGCGCCATCTCGTGCACCACCAGCTGGAAACCCGCTTCGGGATCGGCCAGGTCGGCCTGGACGTCGTCCCAGCTCAGTACCAGCGGACCCTGGTCCCAGGCCTCGCCGGCCAGTTCGTCCACCCATTCGGCGACCACGCCGGTGTCTTCGTCGTGGTGGCGGCGGTGCACGCGGAAGGCACCCGGATACACCAGGACCTGCCGCCAGCCGTAAAGTCCTTCGCCGCCGAACTCCAGCAGGGGCAGGCAGGCCAGGCCTGCAAGCTGCAGGCATTGGCGGTCGTCCAGGGCCAGGCCCTGCAGCGGCGTGATGGTCTTTTCCTCCAGGAATCGCGCCACCAGGGCGTGCAGGCGCTCGCGCCGCGCGGGTTCAAGGCGCTGCAGGAAGGGCAGGGAGACGGCGAGCGCGTCGCGCTGGGCCGGTGAAAGCGTGGCAGGCGCCTTGGCCGGCAGCAGGCGGCGAAACAGGGATTTCATGCCCGAAGCCTGCCGGCCCGGCGCCGGCCCGGCAAGGGGCGGGAGCTCAGCGAATCATGCCCGGCAGCAGGGAGTTCCAGCGCGGCGTCGGGCGGCCGGACGCGCTGCCGGTGCGCGGGCGCACCGGCGCGGTGGCTCCGGGCGTGGTCGCGGGCTCGGCAACCGGGGACTCGGCCGGCTTCTCGGCGCTGCTGCTGGTCTTGGCGCAGGCGCCGGTCTCCGGCTCCGCGGGTGCGGGCGTGGAGGCCTGGGCCACGGACGTGGCGAAGACGAGGCAGAGGGTGAGCGCGAGTCGTTGCATGGCGGCACCTGCTGGACGGGACACCCCGGATGGATGCGGTGGGGTGGCGAAAGGTTGCAGCCGATTCTACCCGTCACGGGAGCGACCGCCAGTGCCGCTTTTGCGGCACCGCAGCATGGACAAGTCCGCGGCTTCGGGCAGACTCGCGCGGCACATGAATGCCGCCAGCCTGTCCTTTCCCCGCCCCCTGATCCGTGGCCCGGCCCTTCGCCGCGCCCTGATCGCCGGCGCGCGCCGGGTCATCGCGCAGCGCGAGATGCTCAACAAGATCAACGTTTTCCCGGTGCCCGACGGCGATACCGGCAGTAACCTGGCCTTTACCCTGGGCGGGGTGCTGACCGGGGCGCTGAGCCGGCGCGGGCAGGGGGCCGGTGACCTGCTGCGCCGGGTGGGCGAAGACGCGGTGGACGGGGCGCGCGGCAATTCCGGCGCGATCCTGGCCCAGTTCCTCACCGGCGTGGCCGAAGCGGCGGGCAATGCCCGCGCGCTGGAGGCCGCGGCCCTGGCCCGGGCCGTGCGGGCCGGTGCCACGTCGGCGCGCCAGGCGCTTTCGGACCCCCGGGAAGGGACCATCCTGAGCGTCATCAGCGCCTTCGCCGATGGCCTTGAACCGAGCCTCGAGGGCGACCTGGCGACCTGGTTCCGCCAGGCGCTGGAGCGCAGCCGCCGGGCGCTGGCCGCTACGCCCACCCAGCTGGCGGTGTTGGCGAAAGCCGGCGTGGTCGATGCCGGTGCCCAGGGTTTCGTGGACCTGCTCGAGGGCATCGACGAGTTCATCGCCTCCGGCGCCGTGGACGCGACCGGCGTCGCCGAGGAACTGCCCGGCGACCTCGAGGCCGCCCAGGCCCACGGCGAACTCGCCGATGCCGACCCCGAACACCGCTGGTGCAGCGAATGCCTGCTGGTCGGCGAAGGCCTCGACCGCGCCGGCCTGCGCGCCGCACTCGGCGAGCTGGGCGCCTCCTGCGTGGTGATTGCCGGCAGCAGCTCGCGGCTGCGCCTGCATGCGCACGTGGCCGAACCCAGCCGGCTGTTCGAGGTGGCGGGACGTTTCGGCCGGGTCGAAGGCACCAAGGCCGACGACATGCAGGCGCAGGCGCGCACCGCCGCCGGTGCCGCGGGCGTGGCGGTGATCACCGACAGCGCGGCCGACCTTCCCGCCGAAGAAATGAGCCGGCTGAATGTGCACAGGGTGCCGGCCCGGGTGAACTTCGGCGACCAGGATTACCTGGACAAGGTCGGGCTTTCGACCGCCGAGTTCTACCGCAAGCTGCGCGCCGAGCTGGTGCTTCCGCGCACCAGCCAGCCACCGCCGGGCGATTTCCGCCGGCAGTTCGAATTCCTGCTCTCGCACCATCGCGAGCTGGTCTACGTGGGACTCTCGCGCGCGATCTCCGGCACCCTGCAGTCGGCTGAAACCGCCGCGCAGCGTGGCCATCCCGATCGCAGCCATGTCTTCGACACCGGCACCGCCTCCGTCGGAGAGGGCCTGCTGGTGATGCGGGCCGGCGAGCTGGCTGCTGCCGGCGCCGGCTCGGCGCGGATCCTGGCCGAACTCGCCCGGCTCAAGCCGCTCACCCTCACCTGGGCGCTGGCCCGCGACATCAGCCACGCCGTTCGCGGCGGCCGCATTCCCGCCTGGGCAAAGGCGCCGGCGGAACTGTTGGGGCTGACGCCGATCGCGAGGGTCAAACCCAGCGGCCGCCTGGGTGTGGTCGGCGGCCTCTTCGGCAAGGAGCGCGTTCCCGAACGCTTCGCGGCCTACGTCGCGCGGCGGGCGCCGGCCGGATCGCGCCTGCGTTTGATGGTGGGCCACTGCGACGCGGCGGACGATGGCCAGCGCCTGCTCGATGCCCTGCGCGAACGCCTCGCGCCCGAACAGTCGTGGCTGGTGGAAACCGGCTCGGCCATCGGTGCGCACGCCGGCCCGGGCGCGCTGGTGGTTTCCCTGCAGCCGGCAAGCGCCGACGACTGACGGCCGCGGTGGGCGTGGCCCATAATGCCGGCATGCCCATCGTGTTGATCCTCCTCGCCGCCTACCTGCTCGGCTCGCTCTCCGGCAGCCTGCTGCTCGGCAAGCTGCGCGGCGTCGACATCCGCCAGCTTGGCAGCGGCAACGCCGGCGGCACCAATGCGCTGCGCACCCAGGGCTGGAAATTCGCCCTGGGCACGGTGCTGGTGGACGTCGGCAAGGGCGCCCTGGCGGCCTGGCTGGCGATCCGCTTTGGCGGCGGTTCCGACTGGCTGCCGTATGCCGCGGCCGGCGCGGCGGTGCTGGGCCATGTCTATCCCGTATTCCACGGCTTCCGCGGCGGCAAGGGTGCGGGCACGCTGGTGGGCGTGCTGCTGGTGCTTTG
>CAXAYM010000037.1:0-12107 GCA_963973175.1 uncultured Arenimonas sp. | reverse complement strand
GGTGGGCGCCGCCGCCGAGGTGGTGTTCGACCAGGGTCAGCGAGGCCCCCTTGCGCAGCTCGACCAGGTGGCGCAGGTGCGCGGCCTGGTCGGCGCCGGCCGGCGCCCCGACGAACACCACGTGCAGCGGAGCCGGCACCGACACGCCGGCGCCGAGGCGCAGCAGCATGCCTTCGGTCGCCAGCGCGGCATTGAAGCGCGCGAAAGGTTCGTCGGCGCGCTCGTAACGGCGGGCGAGCACCGCCACCGCACGCGGGTCGTCGCCGGCCAATGCCTGCGACAGCGGGCGCAGTTCCACGCCTTCGGGCAGTGCGTCGAGCCGGCTGAGGCCGGCATCAAAACGACCGTTCACGAAGACCAGACGCGGCGCGGGAACGGCGTCCAGGAGGGCCGCGTCGATCGGGGTGGCTTCCGGTGCGGAAACGAAGGCGCGGTTCGCCAGCGCCCGCAGCGAGGTGTATTTCCAGGCTTCGACGCGGCCGGCCGGCAGCCCGTCCGCCAGCGCGGCCGCCAGGGACGCGCGCCGGGTGTCGCCCAGGCCCTGCGCATCCACCAGCGGCGCCGGCAGCGCTTCGAATTCCCTGCGGAAGGAGTCGGCCAGCGCACTCATGGCGTGGCGGACGCCTGCGGCGCGATGCGGTCCCTGACCCAGGCATAACCATGGGCTTCGAGCTCGAGTGCGAGCTCGGGGCCGCCCGATTCGACGATGCGGCCGTCGGCCAGCACGTGCACGACGTCGGGTTTGATGTAGTCAAGCAGGCGCTGGTAGTGGGTGATGACCAGGAAGGCGCGGTCCGGCGAACGCATCAGGTTGACGCCGTCGGCCACGGCCTTGAGCGCGTCGATGTCCAGTCCCGAATCGGTTTCGTCCAGGATCGCCAGCTTCGGCTCGAGCAGCGCCAGCTGAAAGATTTCGTTGCGCTTCTTCTCGCCGCCGCTGAACCCTTCGTTGACACCGCGGTGCAGCAGTTCGTCCTTGAGGTCGAGCACGGAAAGCTTCTCGCGCACCCGCTTGAGGAACTGCATCGAATCGAGCTCTTCTTCGCCGCGCGCCTTGCGCTGGGCGTTGAGCGCCGTGCGCAGGAAATAGGTGTTGTTCACGCCGGGGATCTCAACCGGGTACTGGAAGGCCAGGAAGACGCCGGCGGCCGCCCGTTCCTCGGGTTCCAGCGCCAGCAGGTCGCGGCCTTCGAGTTCGATCGATCCTTCGGTGACGTCGTAGCCTTCGCGACCGGCCAGCACGTTGCCGAGCGTTGACTTGCCGGCGCCGTTCGGGCCCATGATCGCGTGCACCTGGCCGGGGGCAAGCTCAAGACTGAGCCCCTTGAGGATCTCCTTGCCACCGATGCTCACGTGCAGGTTCTGAATCTTAAGCATGTCCATTTCCTTGCAAATTCATCTCCCTCCCCCGCCTGCGGGGGAGGGCCGGGGAGGGGGCAGCGATCAGCCGACGGCACCTTCCAGCGACACTTCCAGCAGCTTCTTGGCTTCCACCGCGAACTCCATCGGCAGCTCGCGGAAAACCTGCCGGCAGAAGCCGTCGACGATCATCGATACCGCGTCTTCCTCGCCGATGCCGCGGCTGAGGCAGTAGAAGAGCTGGTCTTCGCTGATCTTCGACGTCGTTGCCTCGTGCTCGACGGTCGCCGTGGGGTGCTTGACCTCGATGTAGGGGAAGGTATGCGCGCCGCACTTCTTGCCGATCAGCAGGCTGTCGCACTGGGTGTAGTTGCGGGCGTTGGCGGCGGTCTTCTCGACCTTCACCAGGCCGCGGTAGGTGTTCTGGCCGCGGCCGGCGCTGATGCCCTTGGAGATGATCTTGGACTTGGTGTTCCTGCCCAGGTGGATCATCTTGGTGCCGGTGTCGGCCTGCTGGCGGTGGTGGGTGAGCGCCACCGAATAGAACTCGCCGACCGAATCGTCGCCCTTGAGCACGCAGCTGGGGTATTTCCAGGTGATGGCCGATCCGGTTTCGACCTGGGTCCAGGAAATCTTGGAACGGGCGCCGCGGCACTCGCCGCGCTTGGTCACGAAGTTGTAGATGCCGCCCTTGCCGTTTTCATCGCCCGGGTACCAGTTCTGCACGGTCGAGTACTTGATCTCGGCGTCTTCCAGCGCCACCAGTTCGACCACCGCCGCGTGCAGCTGGTTCTCGTCGCGCTGCGGCGCGGTGCAGCCTTCGAGGTAGGACACGTGGCCCTTGTCCTCGCAGATGATCAGCGTGCGCTCGAACTGGCCGGTGTGCCCGGCGTTGATGCGGAAGTAGGTGCTCAGCTCCATCGGGCAGCGCACGCCCTTGGGGATGTAGACGAAACTGCCGTCGGAGAACACGGCGGAGTTGAGCGCCGCGAAGTAGTTGTCGCCCACCGGCACCACGCTGCCCAGGTACTGGCGCACGAGCTCGGGATGGTCCTTGATGGCCTCGGACATCGAGCAGAAGATCACGCCCTTCTCGGCGAGTTCCTTGCGGAAGGTGGTGCCGACCGAGACCGAGTCGAAGACCGCGTCCACCGCCACGCCGGCCAGCTTGGCGCGTTCGTGCAGCGGCACGCCGAGCTTGTCGTAGGTGTCGAGCAGCTCCTGCGGGACTTCCGAAAGCGACTTGTACTTCGGACCCTTGGGCGCGCTGAAATAGCTCAGCGACTGCAGCTCGATCGGGGCGATCTCGAGCTTGGCCCATTCGGGCATCGGCATGGTGAGGAAATGCCGGTAGGCGGCCAGGCGCCATTCGGTCATCCACTCGGGCTCTTCCTTCTTCGCCGAGAGCGCGCGCACGATGTCCTCGCTGAGGCCGGGCGGGAAGGTGTCTGATTCGATGTCGGTGATGAAGCCGGCGTCGTAGCGGCGCGCCAGCCGTTCGTGGATCTGTTGGTTCTCGAGGGCCATGTCAGCCTCCTGCCGGGGCCAGGCGTAGGGGAATGGCCTTGCGCGCCGGCGGTGCCGGCAGCATTTCGGCCAGGGTGATGCCGCCGAGGGCCTCGGCGATGACGTCGTTGATGCGGCGCCAGTGGACCTGCACGCCGCAGTGCGGCTCGTGCTCGCAGCTTGAGTGCTCGCCCGAGCACTCGGTCATGCCCAGCGGGCCTTCGATGGCCTCGACCACCGCGATGAGCGGGATCTCGCTTGCCGGGCGGGCCAGGCGGTAGCCGCCGGAGGCGCCGCGGAAGCTTTCGACCAGTCCGGCATGGGCCAGGGGCTTGAGCACCTTCGCGACGGTCGGGACCTCGAGCCGGGCGAGTTCAGCCAGTTCGGCCGACGAATGCACACGCTCCGGCGCCCGGGCCAGGGCGACCAGGATGACGGTGGCGTAGTCGGTGAGCTTGGTGACGCGGAGCATGGCGTCGGCCTGGCGTTCGAATCAGGACCGAAATTGTACGCTTTAAGGCCGCGAGGCTCAATCCACGAGGTGTGAAGCCTGGTTCAGGCGAGCTCCACGCCGATCAGCCTGCCGATCAGGAACACCGTCGCGCCGGCCGCGGCGCCGATGCCCAGCATGCGCAGGCCGCCCAGCCAGGGGTTGCGTCCCGAGAACAGGCTCATCGCGGCGCCGGTGCCGAACAGGCCGGCTGCCGCCAGGCCCGTGCCCCAGTAGGCCGCCTGGGGCAGCGCGCTGCCCACGAAGAAGGGCACCAGCGGCACCAGCGCGCCGATGGTGAATGCGGCGAAGGAGAAAGCCGCGGCACCGACCGGCGAACCCAGGTCGTCGGGGTTGAGGCCAAGTTCCTCGCGGGCCAGCACGTCCAGCGCCTGCCTGGGGTCTTGCACCAGCTGGCGGGCGAAGCTGCGGGCCTGCTCCGGCGGCATGCCCCGGGCGATGTAGATCAGGGCCAGTTCCTCGGCTTCGGCGTCCGGGTACTGCTTGAGCTCATCCGCCTCCAGCCCGATCTGGTATTCGAACAGCTCGCGCTGCGATCGCACCGACACGTATTCGCCCGCGGCCATCGAAAGCGCGCCCGCCAGCAGGCCGGCGATGCCGGTGGCCAGCACCGTGCCGGTGGTGGCCTGTGCACCAACCACGCCCAGGATCAGGCTGGCATTGGACACCAGGCCGTCGTTGACGCCGAAGATGGCGGCACGCAGGTTGCCGCCGCCGACCGTGCGGTGGCTCAGGCCCACCTGGGCCAGGTCGGTCGGCATCAGGTGGCCGCCCAACGCCGCGGTGTAAGCCGACAGGCCGCGCACCTTCAGCGCCGCCAGCGCCGGCTTCACCCGGCGCGGTCCGAGCCGGCGCGCCAGCTGAGCCACCACCCGGGCGCGGGCCGAGGGCACGAACGGCGCCGGCAGCGCCTGGCCAGCCTCGGCAGCGACCTTCTCCCAGGTCCGCGCCTGCTCTTCCGCCGCGTCAGCCAGGGAACCGAACAGGTCGGCGATGCGCGAATCGCGCTCGGCTTCCGCCAAGGCCCGGTACAGCCAGGCCGACTGCTTCTCTTCGCTCCAGCTGTTGGCCGGGTCCATGCCTGCTGCCGGTTCAGGCGCCGGCGAACCGGGCCGCACGCGCCATGGTCGCCTCGATGCGGCCCAGGCGCGGCAGGATCTCGGCTTCGTGCTCGCGCCACTTGTCGGCGCGCGGCGCGGTCAGCGTGTAACGCGATAGCGGAAAACCGCCCTGCACTTCGCGGTCCCAGCCCAGGCCGGTGGCGCGTGCCAGGCGCTGCATTTCACCCTGCGGATCGGCCACGACGGCGTCGTAACGCACCGTGACGTGCCGACCCGCGGGCAGCGCCTGCAGGTCATCGAGCAGCATCCGGGTGGCGGTTTCCCACTGGAAGGCCACGACATCGGCGAGCGGCTTGCCCCGGAGTTCGCGCCATCCGGGCACCAGCAGCAGCGACCAGGGCCCGTCCCAGCCCGGCAGCTGCGGATAAGTGCGGAACCGGCCCGAACGCCAGGCTTCCATCATGCTGGCGATGGTCTCGCGCGGATCGCGGTACAGGTAGACGAACATCGCCTCCGGGAACACGCGGGCCAGGAAGGGCACGCGCAGGGAGTTCTTCGGGGTTTTCTCCAGCATGCGCACGCGACCGGCGCCGGGACGCTGCTTGTCGCGGTCGTGCAGGGCGTCGAGGAAGCGCTGGCGCAGCGTCTGCATCACCTCGGGCCGCGCGTGCACCGCTTCGAGCCGGTTCGAATCAAAGCCGTGGCTGGCCGGGTCCAGTCCCGGCACGTCTTCGATCAGGCGATGACTCTCGCCGCCGATGGTGTGGATGCCCGGGGCTTTCGCCAGGGCTTCGAACAACATGGTCGAACCGGCGCGCGGGGAGGAAACGATGAAGACCGGTCGTTCGAACACCGGGTCGCTGCCGTCGGCGGCGGGCATGGCGGCGGTCCGGCGTGCCGGTGCCGGGTTCGCGGGCGCCGCGCGGGCGGCGCTGGCCACCGGCATGCCCCAGTTGAGGCTGCCGCCCAGGCCCAGGCCGGGCATGCCCCAGGAAGTGGCCACGGCGGCAGCGGCCGGGCGGGGCGCTGCCGTCGCTGGCGCCGGCGCGGAGGCGGGGGAGCGGGCAGCCGCGGGTGCCGGGTCGTTGGCGGCCGAAGGCGCCGTGGCCATGGCCCGGTAAAACGGCTTCGCGGCATCGCCCGACACCGCGATGCGCAGCACGATGCTCGAAACCGCACCCACGAGGCCAAGTTCATTGCGGAGCTGGGCCGGGCCGACGATCCGGGTGAGTTCGGCGACATAAGCCTGGGCCGCCGTCCGGAATGCCGGCCAGCCCGCGGCTTGTTCACCGTGCTGTGCCCACAGGTAACGCCAGCGCCTGAGGAAGTCGTCGGTGAGCGAGCGGGCCCGGTCCAGGCCGGGATCCGGGCGGGCTTCGGAAAGCAGGAAACGCAGCCGGTCGCCCAGTTCCCAGGGGGTCATCACCACCGGCAAGGCCCCGGTTTCGAAAAGGGGCGCCGGCACGGTGTCGCCGGGAGCGACATGGCGCGGCTGCCAGGGCACCGACACCGGCTCGCCGCGATGGGTGCGGCCGGCGTTCACCAGGGCCCAGAAGGGCTCGCTGCCCAGCGTGTCCACGACCAGGTGGATGCGCGAACGGGTGTCGTCGTTGAGCACGCGGTGCTGGCGCCAGGTGTCGAAGATCCAGCACTCGCCGGCGGCCATGTTGGTATGCGTGTCGTCGCACTCGAAGCGCACCGTCGGCTGGGTCGCGACCGGCACGTGCACGCGGACGCGGTCGGCCCAGTAATAGCCCTGGTCGGCATGGCGGGTGACCTCGGCATGGCCCGAAAGCCGCATCAGCCGCGTGCGGCCGACCACGGCGCCCAGGGCGGCGATGGTCTTGCCCAGGTAGGGGCAGGCCTCGAGATGCGGCGTGGGTTTCATCCGGCCGGCGTAGGACTCGTCCCGGGGATCGCCTTCGGACGCCACCAGTGGCAGCATCGAGTTGCCCGGGAAGCCCTGCGGGTGCGGCATCCATACCGCTTCGCCAAGGGCTTCGATTTCGGCCGCCAGCGCCGCCGCGTCGAAAAGCAGGGGCAGCTGGATAAAGGGATGCTGGAGTTTCATGCGCGCCGGTCCTGGTCAAGCGCCTCGCCGCCGGGGCGAGGACCGGCCTAGGATAGCGCGGGCTGCACGAAACGCCCGGATTGGCGACAATGCCGGCTCCCCGGACCCTGGAACGCGACATGCCCAAGAAGATCGAAGCCCGCCGCTCGGCCATCCATGGCAACGGCGTCTTCGCCACCGACGCCATCGCCAAGGGCGAGCGGGTGGTGCGTTACAAGGGCCTGCTGCGCACCCATGACGAGGCCGACGAGGTCTACGCCGACGATCCGGACACCGGCCACACCTTCTTGTTCACGCTCAACGACAAATACGTGATCGACGCCAACGTGGACGGCAACGTCGCCCGCTGGATCAACCACAGCTGCGAGCCGAACTGCGAGGCGGTCTGGGAGGAAAGCGACACCGGCAAGAAGCGCAAGGACCGCATTTACATCGAGGCCATGCGCGACATCGCCGCTGGCGAGGAGCTGACCTACAACTACGGCATCACCCTGGTCGAGGCCCACACGGCCAAGCAGAAGGCCATCTGGGCCTGCCGCTGCGGTTCGCCAAAGTGCACCGGCACGATGCTCCAGCCCAAGACCGGCAAGAAAAAGGCAAAGAAGAAGGCCGCGAAAAAGGCCTGATGCCGGGATCCGGCAGAAGCTTGCCATGACCTATGGGCCTGCCGGCCCTGGTCACAGCCGCCCATGCTGCGGCGGCGTCACCACCACGGAATTACGATGTCCTCGTTTCATTGCCTGTGCGCGCTGGCCCTGGCCGCCGCAAGCCTGCCTGCCGCTGCGGTCACCGTAGACGGCCGCATCGATCCGGCCGAATGGGCGCAGGCGCGCCACGTCACCGAATTCGTGCGCGTGCAGCCGCTGGACGGCGGCGAGCCCGCCCTGCGCACCCAAGCCTGGCTGATGGCCACGCCCCGCGGCCTGGCCGTGGCTTTCCGCGCCGAGCAGCCACCGGGCGTGCCGCGCACCACCCAGCGAACCCGACGGGACCAGGGTGGGCCCCTGGACCGGGTGAACCTGATGGTGGATTTCGACGGTGACGGCCGCACCGGCTACGATTTCATGGTCACCGTCGCCGGCGGCATCAGCGACGAGGTGATCACCAGCGAACGCAGCTTCAATACCGACTGGGACGGGCACTGGCACCACGCGGTGCAGCAGGACGAACAGGGCTGGTCGGTGGAGATGCTGGTGCCCTGGCACGTGGCGCCGATGGCCCGGGCCGAGGGCGGTGAACGTACGATCGGCATCTATCTCGACCGCGTCGTCGGCAGCACCGGCGAGCGCTACGGCTGGCCGCGGATCAGCTACCAGAACCCGACCTTCCTGTCGGAATTCCACAAGATCCGGATTCCGCACTACGAACAGGCCCTGCTTGCGGTCACGCCCTACGTGGTCGGCGTGCACGATGCCGTCGGCGGTGGCAGCGAATTCGACGCGGGCGCGGACCTGTTCTGGAAACCCAACGGCCAGTTCCAGCTGTCGGCAACGATCAACCCCGATTTCGGCCAGGTCGAGAGCGACGACCTGGTCGTCAACTTTGGCGCGGTGGAAACCTTCTTCGGCGACAAGCGGCCATTCTTCACTGAAAACCAGGGCCTGTTCGACGTGCCCTTCGGGGCCGGCAACAGCCGCCTGCTCTATACCCGCCGTATCGGCGGCCCCGCCGACGACGGCAGCGGTTCCGGCGACGTCACCGCGGCGGTGAAGCTCAACGGCAGCCTCGGGCAGGTGCGCTACGGCGTGCTCGCGGCCGCCGAAAGTGACGAGGTGGGCCGTGATTTCTTCGCCCTGCGCGCCACCCGCGATTTCGGCGAGCAGGACCTGGGCGTGATGCTCAGTCGCGTCGAGCGTCCCTTCCTGGACCGTGTCGCGACCGTCTCTTCGGCAGACCACCTGTGGACGCCCGACCCGGCCTGGGTGGTGCGCACGCAGGCGGTGGCGTCTTCGGTGCAGCAGGCGGGTACGCGCAGCGACGACGTCGGCTGGCAGCTGCGCGCCGACCATGTCCTGGGCGAGGGCTGGCGCCAGCAACTTTACCTGCTGCATCTGGGCGACGAGCTGCAGCTCAACGACATCGGTTACCTGGACCGGAACGATTTCAATTACGTGCGCTATGAACTGGCGCGCCGTCGCACTGTCTTCCCGGAAGGTTCGAGCTATGCGTCCTGGGAAACCCGCTGGGCCGTCTCCAACCGCCGTAATGGCCAGGGCACGGTGATCGCCGAAGCCGCGGCCATCAGTCGCCAGGCCGACCGGCGCGACGGCGGCGGCGAATTCTGGGAGGTCGCGGCCTGGTCGAGTGGCCACGACGACCTGATCACGCGCGGCAACGGTGTGCTGCGGGTGCCCGAGAAGCTGTACGCCAATTGGGAACGTTCGCGCCCGCGCCAGGGCGCCTGGGCCCTGAAGGGCTGGGCGCGCGCCGCCGGCGAGGGCCTGGAGGGCGCCGAAGGCATGGGCCTGGAACTGGGCGTCGAACCGACCCTGCACATCAGCGACAGCCTGGCGCTCCAGGGCACGTTCTCCCTCAAGCACGCCCCCGACTGGCTGCTCTGGCGCGGTGGCGACCGGCTGGGCAGTTTCCGTGCCGACACCGCGCGCCTGGCGCTGAACCTGCAGTGGCAGCTGGGGCATCGCCAGGAGCTGCGGGTGAAGCTCGAGACCATCGCGCTCGACGCCCGCCTGCGCCAAGCCTGGCAGGTCGGCCCCGGCGGCCGGCCGCTGCCCACCAGTGAGCCGATCCCGGACTTCAGCCTGGCCAACCTGGGTTTCCAGGTGCGCTACCGCTATGAACTGGCGCCGCTGTCGGACCTGTACGTGGTCTACGGGCGGGGCGGCGCGATGCTCGAAGACGGCAGCCGCCCGCTTTCGGACCTGCTCGGCGACGCCACCAGCCTGCGGGACGCCGAGCAGCTGCTGGTCAAGCTCAGCTACCGCTTCGCCAACTGAGGTGATGGCTTCCTGAATGGACAGGCCGGGCGGCTTGCACCGGCTTGATCCATGTCATTTAATGTTTCAGAAATTTCTGAAACTACGGATGGCTCCATGGACCTTCCCCCGCTCAGCCAGGCCTTCGTGCTGCATTTCGGTGAAATGTGCAGCCGCTGGGGCATCAACCGCACGGTGGGGCAGATCTACGCCCTGCTGTTCATCTCGGCCCGGCCGCTGACCGCCGACGAGATCACCGAACGGCTGGGCGTCAGCCGTTCGAACGTCAGCATGGGCCTCAAGGAGCTCTCGTCCTGGCGGCTGGTGCGCCTGAGCCACCAGCCCGGCGACCGCCGCGACTTCTACACCGCACCCGAGGACGTCTGGGCCATCTTCAAGACCCTGGCCGAGGAGCGCCAGCGGCGCGAGGTTGACCCGACCCTGTCGATGCTGCGCGACGCCCTGCTCGAAACCCCGGACTCGGCCGAGGAGCGCCACGCCCAGGCCCGCATGCGCGAGATGCATGACCTGATCGAACAGCTGACCGACTGGTTCGCCGAGGTGCGCAAGCTGTCGCCGGCCACGCTCGAGAAGCTGATGGCCCTGGGCACCACCGCGACCAAGCTGCTGGACATGAAGGAGCGCCTGCTCGGTTCGCCGGAGAAGGCCGCGACCCCCGGGCCGGCGCAGGAGGCCCACTGATGGACGCCGGCGGTGCCATGGACGCCCTGATGCTGGCGCGCATCCAGTTCGCGGCCAACATCAGCTTCCACATTCTGTTCCCCACCATCACCATCGCCCTGGCCTGGGTGCTGCTGTTCTTCAAGCTGCGCTACCTGCGCACCGGCAACGAGAAGTGGCTGTCGGCCTATTTCTTCTGGGTGAAGGTGTTTGCGCTCAGCTTCGGCATGGGCGTGGTCAGCGGCGTCACGATGAGTTTTCAGTTCGGCACCAACTGGCCGGGCTACATGAACACCGTCGGCAACATCGCCGGGCCGCTGCTGGCCTACGAAGTACTGACCGCGTTTTTCCTCGAAGCGGGCTTCCTCGGCATCATGCTGTTCGGCCGCAAGCGCGTCGGCGAGCGCGTGCATACCCTGGCCACCGTGCTGGTGGCGGCGGGCACCACGCTGTCGGCGTTCTGGATCCTGGCGCTCAATTCCTGGATGCAGACGCCGGCGGGGTTCGAAATGATCGACGGCCAGGCCTTCGCCACGGATTGGTGGGCGGTTGTCTTCAATCCGTCGTTTCCGTATCGCCTGGTGCACATGCTGCTGGCGTCGGGCCTGACCGTGGCCTTCCTGCTGGCGGGACTGTCGGCCTTTCGCTGGCTGCGCGGCGACCGCGGGGCGGACGTGGCCGCGACCTTGCGCACCGGCGTGCTGATGGCAGCGATCCTGATCCCGCTGCAGATCTTCGCCGGTGACCAGCATGGCCTGAACACGCTGGAGCACCAGCCGGCGAAGATCGCCGCGATGGAAGGCATCTGGGAAGACGAGCGGGGCGCACCGGCGCTGCTGTTCGGCTGGCCGAACGAAGCCGAGCGCCGCAACGACTACGCCATCGGCGTGCCCGGGCTGGCGGCGTTGATCCTCACCCACAAGCTCGACGGCGAGCTCAAGGGGCTGGACAGCTTCGAGGACCATCCGCCGGTGTTCGCGGTGTTCTGGGGTTTCCGCATCATGGTGGGCACCGGCATGCTGATGCTGGCGGTGTCCTGGCTGGCGGCGTGGCAACTGCGCCGGCGCGGCGAGCCTTCGCGCTGGCTGGCCCGCGTCCTGGTGGGCATGACCTTCTCGGGCTGGCTGGCGACGCTGGCCGGCTGGTATGTGACCGAGATCGGCCGGCAGCCCTGGCTGGTGACCGGCGTGCTGCGCACCGCCGACGCGGTGTCGGCCACGCCCGCGCCCGTGGTCGGGCTCAGCCTCACCGCCTACCTGGTGATCTACCTGGTGCTGCTGGCGGCGTATGTGTCGGTGCTGTTCCACCTGGCCCGCAAGTCCGGCGCGACGACCGCGCCGCCGATCACCGCCGCGCGCGGTGAACCCGACGAATCCTGATCCGGAGGTCCCATGGACGCCTGGCTGCCGCTGATCTTCATGGGCCTGATGGCCCTCGCCATGCTCGTCTACGTCGTGCTCGACGGCTACGACCTGGGCGTGGGCATCCTGGTGCCCTTCGCCGATGGCCCGGGCAAGGACCGCATGGTGGCGTCGATCGGCCCGTTCTGGGACGCCAACGAGACCTGGCTGGTGCTCGGTGTCGGCCTGTTGCTGGTGGCCTTCCCGGTGGCGCACGGGGTGATCCTGGGCGCCCTGTACCTGCCGGTGCTGGTGATGCTGCTGGGCCTGATCCTGCGCGGCGTCGCCTTCGACTTCCGGGCCAAGGCCCACGACGAGCACCGGGTGCTGTGGAACGCCGCCTTCAGCGTCGGTTCGCTGGCGGCGGCGCTGGCGCAGGGCTACATGGTGGGACGTTACGTCGTCGGCTTCGAACCGGGGCTCGTGCCGGTGCTGTTCGCGCTGTTCATCGGCCTGTGCCTGGCCGCCGGCTACACGCTGCTGGGCGCGACCTGGCTGCTGCTCAAGATGGAAGGCCCGCTGGTGCGCCAGGCGGCCGGCTGGGGCTGGTGGGCGCTGTGGCTGACCGGCCTGGGCATCGCGGCG
>CAXAYM010000036.1:0-12123 GCA_963973175.1 uncultured Arenimonas sp. | reverse complement strand
GCCGCGACGCGGCTCGACGGCATCGAAGTCACCGGCGAGCGCGTAGAAAAGCCTTCGTCACCCAAATACACCGAAGCCCTGATCGATACCCCGCAGACGATCACGGTCGTGGACAAGGCGACCATGGACCAGCAGGGTCTGCTGAGCCTGCGCGACGTGCTCAGCACGCTGCCCGGCATCACGTTCGGGGCCGGCGAAGGCGGCGGCGGGTACGGCGACAGCATCAACTTGCGTGGCTTCAGCGCGAATGCCGACATCACCGTGGACGGCGTGCGCGACAGCGCCCAGTACACGCGCAGTGACAACTTCAACCTCGAAGCGCTGGAGCTGGTGAACGGCGCCAACTCCGCGCACTCCGGCGCCGGGTCGGTTGGCGGCAGCATCAACCTGGTCAGCAAGACCGCGCAGCTCGAAAACTTCAGCGTGCTCAGCATTGGCGCCGGCACCGACGGCCATGGCCGCATCACCGCCGACAGCAACCAGGTAATCGGCGAGCAGGCGGCTCTGCGCCTCAATGCCATGGTCCACCAGAACGACGTGCCCGGCCGCGACGTCGAAACCTTCGAGCGCTGGGGCTTCGCGCCATCGCTGGGCCTGGCGCTTGATTCGGACACGCGACTCACGCTCAGCGCCTTCATGCAGCGCGACGACAACATCCCGCAGTACGGCGTGCCCTACTTTCCGGCGTATGGCGGGCTGCTGCCCGGCGCCGACGTCGGGGGCTATTACGGCTACAGCAACATCGACCGCCAGGACATCAGCCATGACAGCCTGACCGCCGTGTTCGAGCATGATTTCAGCGACACCGTGGCCCTGCGCAGCCTGGCGCGAATCCAGGACGTCGACCAGACCACCGTCGTCGATGCCGTGCAGGGCCAGTGGTGCCTGGACAGCGGCATCAACCCGGCCAATGGATCGGCCTGTGCCGATCCTGGAACCTACCGGCCCAGCGGACCGCGTGGCTACCTGCGCGACACCGGGAACGACCTCGCCGCCAGCCAGACCGACCTGACGGCGCGCTTCCGGACCGGCGCGGTCGACCACGCGCTGGTCGCCGGGATCGCCTTCACCCGCGAAAGCTTCGAACTGGAGAACGGGAGCGTGCTGCGCAATGCCGACGGCAGCCCGGTGCCGCTGCCGGTGATGGATCTGGGGGACCCCGACTCCCGCTGGACCGGCCCGGTGAATTACTTCCGCACCGGCAAGGCCCGTGGTCGCATGAACAACCAGGCCGTCTACGTGTTCGACACCCTGAGGTTCGGCGGGCAATGGTTGCTGAACCTGGGCGCGCGCTACGAGAAGAATGAAAGCGCCAACACCACCTGGGCCATCAAGACCTACGACGCCACCCCCGGCGCCGACAACGCCGGTCTGGGCCAGGTGCTCTCGCGCAACCCGACCTTGCGCAACGAGGACAGCCTGTTCTCCTGGCGAACCGGGGTGGTTTTCAAGCCGGCCGAGAATGGCAGCGTGTACCTCAATTACGCCAACGCGATGACGCCGTCGACGGCGCTGGTCAGCCGCAGTTGCAGTGCCGCGTCCTGCGGAGTCGATCCCGAAGAAGCACGCAACATCGAGCTGGGAACCAAATGGGACCTGGTCGACGGCCACCTGGCGCTGACGGCCGCGGTGTTCCGAAACGAGCGCACCCACTACCGCGTGGCCGATTTCGATCCGGCCAACCCGACCGGTGAGCAGCAGCTCGACGGCCGGGCGCGGGTGGATGGCCTCGCGCTTGGCGTCGCCGGCCACCTTGGCCGCGCGTGGTCGATCTTCGCCAACGCCACGTGGCTCGACAGCGAGATCCTGCAATCGGTCTCCGATTATTGCCTGGCGAACCCGGGCGAGAATGGTTGCACCAATTCGCCCGCGGCCCCGGATCCGGACCGCGGTGCGCGCATCGACAACACGCCGGAAAAATCGGCCAACCTGTGGACCACCTACGCCTTCGCGCCGGGCTGGACGGCAGGTTACGGCGTGAACTACCAGGGCCCCTTCGACGGCGGTCGCGTGAACGGCGCGCCGGACGTGAAGGGTTACACCACCCACCGGGCCATGCTGGCCTGGCAGGTGAATCCGCAGCTGGCCCTGCAGCTCAACGCCAACAACCTGTTCGACAAGCAGTACTTCATCCGCGTGCGCAACAACGGCTGGGCCACGCCCGGCGAGGCACGCTCGGTGGTGCTGTCGGCGACCTACCAGTTCTGAGCCCCGCCATGCTGCTGCACATCCCGAACGTGCTCGACGCCGGCCAGGTTGCCCATTTCCGCCAGCGCCTGGCTGGCGCCGCCTGGGCCGACGGCAAGCGTACCGCCGGCTACCAGTCGGCGCAGGCCAAGGACAACGCCCAGCTGCCCGAATCGGATCCGGTGGCGAAGGAACTGGGCGGCCTGGTGCTCGACGCACTCGGCCGCAGCCCGCTCTTCTTCAGCGCAGCGCTGCCGAGACGGATCTACCCGCCGCTGTTCAACCGCTATGGCGGCGGCCAGTCCTTCGGCTTCCACATCGACAACGCCATCCGCTACGACCGCGGTCCGGGCGGCCGCCAGGTGCCGGTGCGCACCGACCTGTCGAGCACGCTGTTTCTCTCGGCGCCGGAGGATTACGACGGCGGCGAGCTGGTCATCCAGGACACCTATGGCACCCAGCGGGTGAAGCTGCCGGCCGGCGATCTGCTGCTGTATCCGGGCACCAGCCTGCACCAGGTAACGCCGGTGACCCGCGGGGAACGCATCGCCAGCTTCTTCTGGACCCAGAGCCTGGTGCGCGATGCCGGCCAGCGGCGCGAACTGTTCGAACTCGACCTGGCCATCCGCAGCCTGACCGCGGCGCAGCCGGGCCATGCGGCCCTGGTGCAGCTCACCGGGGTCTACCACAACCTGCTTCGGCGCTGGTCGGATGCCTGACGATGCTGCGTAACCTCCTGTTCCAGGTGCACTGGTTCCTGGGCATCACCGCCGGCCTGGTGCTGGCCCTGGTCGGCGTGACCGGCGCGATGCTGTCCTACGAAGACGCGGTGCTGCGTGCGATCAACCCGGGCGTCCTGGTGGTGCCGTCCGAGGGTCGCGAGCGCCTGTCGCCTGCCGGCCTGGTCGCGCTCGTACAGGCCGCGGAACCCGACAAAACGCTGCAATCACTCACCCTGTCGGCCGAAGCCGATGCGCCGGTGCGCGTGGGTTTTGCGCCCACGCCCGGGGCCTCCGCAGGACCGGGCGGTCGCGCGCGCGGTGAAACCCGCCTGGTCGACCCCTACGATGGCCGCTTCCTGCCCGAGGTGCGCGGCCAGGACTTTTTCCGAACCACCATGCAACTGCACCGCTGGCTCGCCACCGGTGAGGTCGGCAAGCAGATCGTCGGTGCCAGTACGGTGGCACTGGTGTTCTTCTGCCTGTCGGGACTTTACCTGCGCTGGCCGCGGCGCTGGAAAAGTCCGCGCGCCTGGCTGCTGTTCGACCCGGCGCTTACCGGCCGACGGTTCCTCTGGCACCTGCACTCCGTCGTGGCCACCTGGCTGCTGCTTCCCTACCTGGTGATGGCGCTGACCGGCCTGTACTGGTCCTACGGCTGGTACCGCGACGGCCTGTACGCACTCAGCGGCGCACAGTCGCCGCAGCGCGGTGGGCCGGCGCGCGCGGCGGGCGATGGCTCCCGCGAGCATGCGCAAGCCGTCGCCGGTGAGCTTGCCCCCCTGGACCTGCAGACAGCGTTCGCAATCTTCGAGACACAGGCCGGCGAATGGAAAACGGTCCCCCTGCGCCTGCCGGCCCGGCCCGGGGCCATGCTCGAATTCAGCTACCGCCGTGCGGAGGCCGCCCACGACCGCGCCACCAACCGGATGGAGCTCGATCCGGCCAGCGGCCAGGTGCAGGCACATGAGCTGTTCACCGACCAACCAGCCGGCCAGCGCTTCATGTCCGGCATCTTTCCGCTGCACAGCGGCGCGTGGTTCGGGCCGGTCGGGCTGGCGGTGTTCTGCCTGGCCAGCCTGGCGATGCCGCTGTTCGCGGTCACCGGGTTGCAGCTTTACCTGGACCGCCGGGCAAAAAAACGCGCCGGCCGGCAGCGCCGGCGCGAACGCGAACAGGCCGCGGCGCGGCGCTCAGCCGGCTGACAGCTGCTCGACCGCGGCGACGGTGGCGAACCGGTCGGCCACGCCGCGCAGCAGGGCCAGGCGGTTGTCGCGCAGCGCGGCATCGTCGGCCATCACCATCGTGCGGTCGAAGAACTCGTCCACCGGCGCCTGCAGCTTTGCCAGGCGCTTGAGCGTGCCGACGTAATCGCGCTTCTCCAGCATCGGGTCGGTATCGGCCAGGGCCGAGGCCAGCGCCTCGTGCAGGGCCTGTTCCGCGGGTTCGGCCAGCTTGCCCGCATCGACGGCGTCGGGGATCGGCGTCTCGACCTTGCGCAGGATGTTGCGGATGCGCTTGTTGGCCGCGGCCAGGGCCCCGGATTCACGCAGGCGCGCGAATTCGGCGATGGCCTTGAGCCGGCGGTCGAAATCGAGCAGCGAGGCCGGCCGCACTTCGGCGACGGCTTCGAACTGCAGGCCCGGCACGTCCTGGTCGGCGTAATAGGCACGCAGGCGGTCGAGGATGAAGTCCAGCAGGTCGGCCTGGTCGAGCGACAGGCCTGCGGGCAGGTTCTTTGCGGCGGCTTCGACCAGGCCCGGCAGCTCCAGCTCGAGCTCGCCTTCGATGATAGTGCGCGCCAGGCCCAGGGCATTGCGGCGAAGGGCGAAGGGATCCTTGTTGCCGGTGGGCTTGAGGCCCGCGGCGAAACCGCCGGCCAGCGTGTCCAGGCGCTCGGCGATCGCCAGCACCCGGCCCAGCGGGGAGGGCGCGATGGCGTCGCCGGCGAAACGCGGCTGGTAGGCCTCGTCGATCGCGGCGGCCACGGCTTCGGATTCACCGGCGGCCGCGGCGTAGTAGCGGCCGGCCGTGCCCTGCAATTCCGGGAACTCGCCGACCAGGCGGCTCTGCAGGTCGGCCTTGGCCAGCGTGGCGGCGCGGTCGGCGTCGGCCTGCGAGACGCCGAGCTTCCCGGCGATCTCGCGCGCCAGCGCGGCCACCCGGGTCGACTTGTCGGCGACGGTGCCCAGCTTCTGCTGGTAGGTCACGCTGGCCAGGCCCTCGGCCATCGAGGCCAGGCCCTGCTTGAGGTCTTCGTCGTAGAAGAAGGCGGCGTCGGCGAAACGCGGGCGGATGACGCGCTCGTAGCCCTTGCGCACCTCGTCCGGGTCCTTGGACTCGATGTTGGCGATGCCGATGAACTGCTCGCTGAGCTTGCCCTCGGCGTCCATCACCGGGAAGAACTTCTGGTTGGACTCCATCGTCAGCACCAGGGCTTCGGACGGCACGCGCAGGAATTCCTTGTCGAAGCTGCACAGCACGGCTTTGGGCCATTCGACCAGGCAGTTCACTTCCTCGAGCAGCGCCGGCGGCACGCGGGCTTCGCCGCCGGCCTGTTTCGCCGCGGCGCGGATTTCGGCGCGCACGCGCTCGCGGCGCTCGCGCGGGTCGGCCAGCACTTTGGCCTCGCGCATCGCCTGCAGGTATTCGCCGGCTTCGTTGAGCCACACGCCCTTGGCATGGTGGAAGCGGTGGCCGCGGCTCATGCGGTCGGACTTCAGGCCCAGCACTTCGCCGGGGGCGACGTCGCGGCCGAACAGGATCACCAGCCAGTGCGCGGGGCGCACGAAGGCGTAGTCGCGCTCGCCCCAGCGCATCGGCTTGGGCACCGGCAGTGCCTTGAGCGCTTCGGCCACGATGTCGGCCAGCAGGTCCTTGGTGGCCGCGCCGGGGCGCGAGCTGCGGAAGACGAAACGCATGCCCTTGGCGTCGGTGACGCGGTCGAGCTTGCTCCAGTCCACGCCGTTCTTCTGGGCGAAGCCCAGCAGGGCCTGGGTGGGCTGGCCTTTTTCGTCCAGGCCGATGTTGGTGTAGGGGCCCAACACCTCGCTGTGCTGGACCGGCTGCTGGGTGGAGACGGCCGGCAGGTACACCGCCAGCCGGCGCGGCGTGTACAGCGGGCCGGTCGGCAGGTCGCCGCCGGAGGCGTCGTCCCGGACCACGATGCGGCGCGCGGCCAGGCCCTTGAGCACGCCCTCGTGGAAGGCCTGGGCCAGTTCGGGCAGGGCCTTGGGCGGCAGCTCTTCGGTGCCAAGCTCGACCAGCAGCGGCAGGAAATCAGCCATGGGCGGCCTCCTTGCTCTTGAGTCCGGGGAATCCCAACTTCTCACGTTGTGCGAAGTAGGCTTCGGCCACGCTGCGCGACAGGGTGCGCACGCGCAGGATGTAGCGCTGGCGCTCGGTGACCGAGATGGCGCGGCGGGCGTCGAGCAGGTTGAAGCTGTGCGAGGCCTTGCAGACCTGCTCGTAGGCCGGCAGGGGCAGGCCCAGCTCGACCAGCTTCAGGGCCTCGCGCTCGCAGGCGTCGAAGCGGTGGAAGAGCTCCTCGACGTCGGCGTGTTCGAAGTTGTAGGTGCTCTGCTCGACTTCGTTCTGGTGGTAGACGTCGCGGTAATGCACCGGGGTGCCGTCGGGGCCGACGGTCCAGACCAGGTCGAAGACGTTGTCGACGTTTTGCAGGTACATGCACAGGCGTTCGAGGCCGTAGGTGATCTCGCCCGTCACCGGCCGGCATTCCAGGCCGCCGGCCTGCTGGAAATAGGTGAACTGGGTGACTTCCATGCCGTTGAGCCAGACTTCCCAGCCCAGGCCCCAGGCGCCCAGGGTCGGCGATTCCCAGTTGTCCTCGACGAAACGCAGGTCGTGCACCAGCGGGTCGATGCCCAGCGCCTTCAGCGAGCCGATGTAGCGCTCGACGATGTCGTCCGGATTGGGCTTGAGCACCACCTGGTATTGGTAATAACGCTGCAGGCGGTTCGGGTTTTCGCCGTAGCGGCCGTCGGTCGGGCGGCGGCAGGGCTGCACGTAGGCGGCGTTCCAGGGCTCCGGGCCCAGCGCGCGCAGGAAGGTGGCCGGGTGGAAGGTGCCGGCGCCGACCTCGAGGTCGAGCGGCTGGACCAGGACACAACCCAGGTCGCCCCAGTACTGGTTCAGGCGCTGGATCATCTCCTGGAAGGTCGGTGCGGTCATCGCGGTTTCGCCCTGTGCAAAGCAGGCTAGTATAGCCGCCGCCCGCGCAGTCGCCTTTTCCACGCCCTGATGAAACCTTTCCTGCTGATCGAAACCGGCGACCCGGTCCCGAGCCTTCGCCGGCACGGCAGCTTCGGCCACTGGATCCGCGTCGCCGCCGGCCTCTCTGGCTGGGAGTCCCGGGTGGTCCGGGTCTTCGAGGACGAGCAGCTGCCCGATCCGGCCGGCCATGCCGGGGTGCTGGTCTCGGGCTCGGGCGCCATGGTCACCGACCGCCAGCCCTGGTCCGAGCGCACGGCCGAGTGGCTGCGCGGCGCCGCCCAGGGGGGCCACGCCCTGTTCGGCATCTGCTACGGCCACCAGCTGATCGCCCACGCGCTGGGCGGCAAGGTCGACGACAACCCGCAGGGCCGCGAGATGGGCACGGTCTGCCTGGACCTGGCCAACGGCGCTGGCGACGACCCGCTGTTCGATGGTTTCCCCGGCCAGGTGCCGGCCCAGGCCACCCACCTGCAGACCGTGGTGCAGCCGCCGCCGGGGGCCCGGGTGCTGGCCGTTTCCGGCCGCGACAACTGCCAGGCCTTCCGCTGGGGCGAGGCCACCTGGGGCGTGCAGTTCCACCCCGAATTCAGCGTCGGCGTGATGAAAAGCTACATCCATGCGCGTGCCGAGGCGCTGCGCAAGGAAGGCACCTGCCCGCGCGAACTCGCCCAGGCCGTTCGTCCGACCCCGACGGCCCGCCGCGTGCTGCGGCGTTTCATCCACCTGGCGCGCCAGCGCGCCCGCACCGGAGCCTGAGCCCATGAGCCCTTCCACCGTCGGCATGACCGCCCCCTTCCGCTGGCTACGCAAGGCGCTCGACGTCGGCCGCCGAAACCCCAAGGCGCTGTTCGGCGCGATCGCCCTGGCGATCCTGCTGGTCGCGGCGATCACCCTGGTGCAGATGTTCCTGCAGGCGATGGCGCAGGCCTCGATGACCGGGATTATGGTGGTCATGGCGCTGATGACCCTGGTGAACTGGGTGTTGTTGCCGCCGGTGATGGGCGGCCTGTTCCGGGTGGTGGACGCCACCGACCGCGGCCTGCCCGTGGTCGCCACCGACGTCTTCAACGCCTATGGCCGTGGCCAGGGCGGCAAGCGTCTGATCCTGACGTCGCTGGTGTACTCGCTGGCCTACCTCGGCTTCGCGGCGCTGATGCTGCTGACACCGCTGGGCCAGTTCTTCCGCGACTACTTCGCCATCGCCCTGGCCACGCCGGTCGGCGGCGAGCCGGACATGGCGGCGCTGCAGGCGCTGTTCTCGACCACCTCGCCGTCCACCTTCCTGTGGCTGCCGGTGGTGGCGATCGTGATGTTCACCTGGCTGCATGCCTCGATGCTGGCCCTGGCCACCGCCGCCCTGCGCGAGGTCGACGTGGCCACGGCGGTGGTCGCGGGCGCGCTGGCGGCGCTGCGCAACTTCCTGCCGCTGCTGGGCTTCATGCTGGTGTTCCTGGTCGCGGGCTTCTTCGCGATGCTGCTGGTCGGGCTGGTGCTGGGCCTGCTGCTGGGGCTGCTGGCGATGGCCAGCCCGGTGCTGGTGGTGCTGGTGATGTTCCCGCTGATGTTGCTGGTGATGTTGGGCGTGTACGCGATGATGTTCGCGTTCTACTACCACGCCTGGCGCGAGATCTTCGTTCCAGCCGACGAGGAGCCGGCGCCGCAGGAACCGGCCCAGGGTACGCTCGAGGTCTGATCGCTTCCTAAAGCTGCTGGACCTTCCAGGCCTCCACGGCCAGCAGCAGGTATTGCGTGCCCACCGCCATCAGGGCAGCGACCAGGACGGTGGCCTGGGCCGCCAGCCAGTAGCGGGCCCAGCGCGGCATCGTCGCCGGGGCGTCCGGTGCCAGGACGACCTGGGTGCCGGCGACCAGGTCGTGCAGGGCGCGGCCATCGCGCCGGATCGCCGCCATCGCATGGCCCAGGTGCAGCAGCAGCCAGGACGGCGCGCCGGCGAAAAAGCGCGCCACGATGCGTCCGGTCCCGGGCCGGCCGCCGTCGGTCCCCACCACTTTCAGGCCGGCCAGGCGTTTGCCGGGGCTGGCCTGCCAGGGCGAGGCCTCGAAGGCGATGAACCAGATCGCCGCCAGCGCGGTGATCACCAGCGCGGCGATGCCGATGGCCTCGAGCCACGCGCCGGCCATCGCCAGCAGCGTCAGGCGCAGGGCCGGGTCGTTCGTCCAGTCGAAGAGGCCGGCCAAGGCGTGCCGGCCCTGCGCTTCGGTCAGGGCCATCAGGTCGTAGAGGCGCAGCTGGGCCCGGGCCATGTGCAGTTCGGTCTGCGCGACGACGCGCCGGCCGGTGGTCCAGAGCAGGGGCAGCGACACCAGCACCGGTGCCAGCAGGTCCAGGCTGTAGGCCGCGTAGCGGCGCCAGAAGCCGGCCGGGCGCATGGCTCAGGCGGCCTTGGGTGCCCGCGCCAGCATCACGCCCGCGAGGATGCCCAGTTCGTAGAGCAGCCACATCGGCACCGCCAGCATGATCTGCGAGACCACGTCCGGCGGCGTGATGATCGCGGCCAGCACGAACACGCCGACGATCACGTAACCACGCGCCTCGCGCAGCTGCGCCGGCGTCACCACCTTCAGCAGCACCAGCACCATCACGGCCACCGGCATCTCGAAGCTCAGGCCGAAGGCCAGGAAGATCACCAGCAGGAAGCTCAGGACTTCGGAGATGTCGGGCGTCCACAAGACGTTGTCGGGCGGGCTGGCGGCCAGGAAGGCGAACACGGTTGGCAGCACCAAGTAATAGGCGAAGACGCAGCCGACGTAGAACAGCGCGATCGCGGCCACCAGCAGCGGCCGCGCGAGGCGCTTCTCCTTCTCGTAGAGACCCGGCGCGACGAAGGCCCAGGCCTGGTAGATCAGCGCCGGCATCGACAGCATCACCGCGACGAAAAACGCCACCTTGATCGGGATGAAGAACGGCGAGGCGACCTCGATCGCCACCAGCTGGGTTCCCGCGGGCAGCACCGCCGACAGCGGCGCGGTGAGCCGGGCGTAGATCTGGTTGGCGAAAGGAAGCAGCGCCACGAACACCACGATCACCGCCAGCACGCCCTTGAGCAGGCGCGAGCGCAGCTCGAGCAGGTGGCCCATCAGGGACTCTTCGCGGGCGCCGGTGGCTTCAGTCATCGCGGCGCGGGGGCAGGAGCGAGGGCTGGGTGGGGGTGTCGCCGGCGTCGTTTGCCGCGGCGTCGCCCGTCGGCTGGTCGCGTGGCTGCTCGTCGGGCTCGTCGGTCGGCTTGGCGGCTGCGGGCGCAGGCTCGTCCCGGGTGGAAGCCTCGGCTTCGCGCAGGGCGCTGCCGGTCTGGGCGCTGGTTTCGTCGAGCTCGCGGCGGATGTCCTCGACGTCGCCCCGCAGCGCGCGGGCCGGGTCGCCGATGCTGCGCTTGAGGTCCTCGGCGGCCATCTCGCGCTCGAACTCGGACTTCACCGAATACCATTGCGCGCGTGCCTTGCGCACCCACAGGCCGGCAAAGCGTGCCGCCTTGGGCAGGCGCTCGGGCCCGAGCACCACCAGGGCCACCACCGCGATCACCAGCAGTTCGCTGAAACCCAGGTCGAACATGAGGGGGCCGGGGCCGGCCGGAAGCCGGGCTCAGGAGTCCTTGCGCTGGCTGTCCTGCGGCGCGCCTTCGCGCGGCGTCTCACCGTTCTCGCGGCGTTCGTTGCCCAGCTGGGAGGGCGGCGGCGGGGTTTCGTCACCGTCCTTGAGGCCCTTCTTGAAGCCCTTGATGCCCTCGCCCAGGTCCTTGCCCACGCTCGACAGCTTCTTGGTGCCGAACACGAGCACGACGACCACGAGCACGATGATCCAATGCCAAATGCTGAAACTGCCCATCTGCGTGCGTCCCGCGAAGTAGGAATGCCCCGGAGTCTAGCGCAGGCGGCCCCTGGCCGCCCTGGCCATCAGTCCTGGGAAACGGTGTTTTCCTCGAGCCGGTCGCGGAAATCGACCACCGGGGTCGGCGGCGCCGGGGTGCGGCCTTCGAAGATCATGCGCGGCGTGGTGTTCTTGCCGTAGACGCGCTGGTTGGCGGTGTGGTCCATGCGCAGCCAGGTGCCGTCCAGGGCGACGCCGGCGAACAGGCCGCGGGCCCGGGAATAGCTGTAGATCTCGGCCTTGAGCTGCTCGTCGGTGCTGGCCTGGGCGCTGCGGCCGACCGGGCCGGCGGCGACCGAGGCATCGGCGCCGAGGGTGAACTTGCCGTTGACGATGTCGTTGACGCCGCGCGCGGAGCGGAAGACCAGGATCACGTCGGCGGACTGCACGCCGGCCTGGAAGCCGACGCTGCCGCCGCCAAGCTTGATGTAGCTGGGGTTGGACCAGGTGCCGTCGGCAGTGCGCACCGAGATCAGGCCCTTGCCGCCGCGGCCGCCGATGACCAGGCCGGCCTTGACCACGTCCGGGATGACCGCGATCGCATGGGCCTCGTCGAACATCTTCTCCGGGATGGCGGTTTCCGGGATGCGCATGATCTCGCCGAGCACGCGGGCGGCGTCGGCGGCGCGGGTTTCTTCCTTCTCGCCGGCCGGGGCGGGGGCGGCGGGCAGGGCCAGCGCGGCGGCGGCGAACAGTACGGCGAGCAGACGGGTCATGGGGCGGTCTCCGGGTGGGCGCAACGGCCTGAGTATGGGGGCGGGCAATGAACCTCGGGTGAGCCACGCCTTCACCCTGCGGATGATAAGTTGCGCGCAGCGCACAATCACCGTCCCGAATGAAACCCTACCTCGACGCCCCCGTCCCCGCGCCCGGCCCCGGCCGCACGGCGCTGCTGCTGGTCAACCTGGGCACCCCCGACGCGCCGACGCCGGCCGCGGTGCGGCGCTACCTGTCCCAGTTCCTGCACGACCACCGGGTCGTCGAGCTCAGTCGCTGGATCTGGTGCCCGCTGCTGCACTTCGTGATCCTGCCCCTGCGCTCGCCGCGGGTGGCTCGCAACTACGCCTCGGTGTGGATGGAGGACGGCTCGCCGCTGCTG
>CAXAYM010000035.1:0-12199 GCA_963973175.1 uncultured Arenimonas sp. | reverse complement strand
CAATGCCCAGCATTTCGCCGCTTTCCTGGGCCTGCCGGTGCTGGGCAGCCGCTACGTGCCGATGCTGCCCTACGGCTACCGAGCCCTGGACGCGGCCTGGCTGCACCTGGCCGCAGGCAAGCCGCTGCCGGGTGATGCCGACATCCAGACGACGCCGCGCCGCTTCGGCGACGGCAAACTCGCGCCGCTGACCCCTGAGAGCCTGGGCACCGTTCCCTGAGCCGCCACTGTAGGAGCGCCTTCAGGCGCGAATCCCTTCTTTGCCAAAGGCAAAGCCAAAAGATTCGCGCCTGAAGGCGCTCCTACATATTTCCCGGGCCCAGCAGGCGGGCCATCATCGATTTGAGGGCCAGTGGCTTGAGCGGTTTGTGCAGCAGCTGGCAGCCCGCCGTCGCGATGGCGTCGCGCACGTCGGGGCCGTGGTCGGCGGTGATCACCACGCAGGGCCGCGGCGGCATCAGCCCGGCCAGGCGGTCGCGCAGCATCAGGCCGGTCTGGCCGCCATCGAGGTGGAAGTCCAGCAGCAGCAGGTCCGGGATACCCGTGCGGGCTACAAGCGCGGCGGCTTCATCCCCGTTGCGCGCCGCCATCACCTCGCAGCCCCAGCCACCCAGCAGCGCCTGCATGCCGCGCAGCACGTCGGGATCGTTGTCGACCACCAGGATGCGGCTGCGCAGGGGTTCCTGCGCGGGTTCCGCGACCGGTGCGGGACGAGCCGGCGCCGGCGCGGCGCGTGGCACTTCGATGGAAAACACGGTGCCCCGGCCCGGCCAGGATCGCAGCTTCAAAGGCAGGCCCAGCAGGCGCGCCACGCGCTCGGCGATCGCCAGCCCGATGCCCAGCCCCTGCCCGCCCTTGTCGAGCCGGCGGAACTCTTCGAAGATCGCCGCCTGGTCGGCTTCGGCGATGCCCGGGCCGGTGTCCCAGACTTCGATGGCAAGCGACGGGCCCCGCCGCCTGCAGCCGACCAGGATGCGGCCGCGCTGGGTGTAGCGCACGGCGTTGCCCAGGAAGTTCTGCAGCACGCGACGCAGCAGCTGCGGGTCGGTGCAGACCCAGGCCCGCGACGGCACCCGGTCCAGCGACAAGCCTTTCTGCGCGGCCAGCACGCCGAATTCGGCGGCCAGCGGCTGCAGCAGCTCATCGATGCGGAAAGCCTGTGGCTTGGGCTCCATGCCGCCGGCGTCGAGCCGGGATATGTCGAGCAGGCCCGACAACAGGTCTTCGGCCGAGGCCAGCGCGCCGTCGATGTTGGAGAGGGCTTCGTGGTGCGGCGTGTGTTCGAGTTTCGGCGCCAGCGCGTGCACGAACAGGTGCGCCGCGTTCAGCGGCTGCGCCAGGTCGTGGCTGACCGCGGCAAGGAAACGCGACTTGCCGCGATTGGCGCGCTCCGCCTCGGCCTTGGCGCCGGCCAGCTGGGCGGTGCGCTCGGCCACGCGCTGCTCCAGCGTTTCAGCGACCGACTTGAGCTCGGCCTCGCTGCGCCGGAAAGCGGTGACGTCGGTGAAGGTCGCGACGAAACCACCGCCGGGCATCGGGTTGCCGCGGATCTCCACGACCATCTCGCCGAAGTGGCGCTCGGCGACATAAGGCGTTCCCGCGCGCATGTGCCGCAGGCGCTTGGCGACCTCGCGTTCGGGCGGACCGTCGCCGGCCAGGCCACGGCCGACGTTGTGCGCCACCAGTTCGGCCACCGGCACGCCGACCTGCAGCAGCGACGGCGGATAGTCGAACAGTTCGGCGTAACGCCGGTTCCAGGCCACCAGGCGCAGCTCGGCGTCCACCACCGAAATGCCCTGGCTCATGTTCTCAAGCGCGGCCTCGAGCACGCGCTGGTTGAAGCGCAGCGCCTGCGACGCTTCGCCGACGATCGTGGCCACGGTGTCCAGGTCGGTGCCCTGCGCACGCCGGGCCGCGTCCAGCAGCAGCCTTGCCGACGCGGCGCCAAGCACCGCCGCCAGTTCGCGCTCGATGCGCTGCTGCAGTTCACCCGGCACCGCCTGTCCCGCGATCGCGCCGGCCAGCACCGCGTCAACCCGCGCCACCGGCAGGAAACGCACCGCGACCTCGCGCAGCGCTTCGCGCGAGAGCGCACCGCCGCGGTCGGGCGTGGCCGCGTCCAGGCGCGAGGCCAGCATCCAGGGCACCAGCGCGCCGGCCGCCAGGCTCAGCAGCGTGGCGCGTCCGATCCGGCTCCAGTCGCCCAGGCCGAACATGCCTTCCGGCGCCAGCCAGGCCCAGCCCCAGGGCCCCTGGTGCAGCCACGCTGGGGCTTGGCCATTGGCGCCCGCCAGCGCCGGCACCAGCAGCACCCAGCACCACAGCGCCACGGCAACACCCAGGCCCGCCAGCACGGCGCGCGCCGGCGTCTGCGGCCGCCAGACCGCGAACGCCACCGCCGGCGCCAGCGTCGCCAGCGCCGAAAACGACAATGCGCCGATGTCGGCGAGTGCGTCCGATCCGGCGATCAGCCGGCTGTAACCCCAGGCCAGCAGCACCACCGCCAGGATGCCGACGCGCCGCTGGGTAAGCACGGCACCACGCAGGTCGGCGCCTTCGCCGGCGCCACCCGACCAGCGGCCGCGCACCAGCAGCGGTGCCAGCCAGTGGTTGCCGATCATCACGCTCAGCGCCAGGGTCGCCAGGATGACCATGCCGGTGGCGGCGCTCAGCCCGCCCAGGAAGGCCAGCAACGCCAGCGCCTCATGGCCCTCGGCGAGCGGCAGCGCCAGCACGTAGAGGTCGGAAGGCACGCCCATCGGAGCCAGCAGCGCGTCACCGGCGCGCGCCAGCGGCAGGATCGGCAGCGCGATCAGCAGCATGTACAGGGGAAACAGCCAGCGTGCCGTACGCAGCTGGTTTTCCTGCCGGCATTCGACGATGCCGACGTGGAACTGGTGCGGGAGGGTGAACATCGCCAACGCGCCCAGCAGCACCAGGGCCGGGAAGCCGCTGGCACCATCGGCCGGTGGCGGCGGCACGTCCACGTCGGGCAGGTCCAGGCCGAAGACCACGAAGGCGCCCAGGGCCAGCATCGCACCCAGCTTGAGCAGCGACTCCACCGCCATCGCCAGCACCAGGCCCCGGTTGTGCTCGGCGGCCGAGACGCGGCGCGTGCCGAACAGCATCGCGAAAAGGCCCATGGCCAGGGCCACGTACAGCGCGCTGTCCTGCCAGGGTGGCGGCGACAGTTCCGAGGCACGCGTGAGCAGGCCATAGCTCATCGCGACGGCCTTGAGCTGCAGTGCGATGTAGGGAACGATTCCCAGCACCGCCACGAAGGTGACCGCCGCCGCCAGCCAGGAGCTGCGGCCCAGGCGTGTCGCGATCAGGTCGGCCAGCGAGGTCGAATTGTGCTCGCGCGCCAGGCGCAGCAGCTTCAGCAGGAAGCCAAATCCCAGCAGGTACAGAAGGATGGTGCCCAGGAACGTCGGCGGGATCGCCCAGCCCGAACGCTGGGCCTGGGTGACGGTGCCGTAGAAGGTCCAGGACGTGCAGTAGACCGCCAGCGACAGGCTGTAGACCGCCGGCCATTGTCTGGCCAGCAGGCCCGGGCGGCGCTCGGCCAGCAGTGCGGTGCCGAACAGCAGGCCCAGCCAGAGCAGGCCGGCACCGATGACCAGCGCATCGGTCAGCACGACCGCGTCCGGATCACGGCATCGGGGCGCCCAGCGCGGTCAACGCCGCGGCCAGCCAGCGCAGCTGCGCGCCGTCGCGGGTGTCGTAGGCCTCGCCCGTGTAACCCCACCAGTCCCAGCATGCCTTCGGATTCAGCGGCAGGTAGCTCGATCGCACCTGAGGATACAGCACGGCCACCCGGTGCACGTCGGCCCAGCGGTTGAAGCCGGCGTCGCGCACGAAGGCCTCGCCCAGCTTGTCGGCGTTTTGCTGGCAACCGTGGAAAACGACGAGCACGCCGCAGGCCGCGCCGGACCGGCAATCCGGCGGCAGGTAAAGATAGCCGGCGTCGGCCATCAGCGGGTCGGCGTCTTCGGGAATGAAGGCGGACTGGTCGAAGCGGCGCAGGTCACCGGCGCCTTCGGCGGCGTCATCGCCCGCCGGTTCGCCGAAGAGCTTCGCCATGATCGTGCCGGCGGCATCGAAGTCGCAGCGTCCCAGCCAGGGTTCGCCTCCCAGCCGGCAGTCCACCCCACGGTCCACCGTCGGCAGCAGGTGCGGGAAGGCGCGATCGGTGTCCGTCACCACCGCCAGGCCACCGGCCTCTTCGGAAAGGGCCTCATAAACCCCCGCGACGGCACCCGCCAGTGCCGGCGCCACGGTGTCGTCGTCGCGCCCGTGCAATACATAGACCACGTCACCGGCGAGCCCGGACAGCGGTGCGAGCTGGCCCGAGGCGGCGCGTTCGCGCACGCGCGCCGCCAGCCGGTTGGCATCGGGCAGGTAGGGCCTGGCCTCGATGCAGGGGCCGAGCGCGGTTTCCAGCGAGCCACCCGCGCAACCATAGGGCGGCCCGGCGACCAACGCGGCACCGCGCAGGCGGTCGGACCAGGCAAAGTGCGCCTGCCCTGCCATCGCCGCGCCAGAGGAGATCCCGGCCACGGCGATGCGCTCCTGGTCCACGGTGATCCCCGGCAGCGCGGGCGGGGCCTCGGCGCCGCAGCCGGCGAGGCCGCCCAACAGCGCCAGGGGGATAAAAACACGGGCCGCTTGCGCGACCCGTTGGGAAAATTCCCGGGGAAACAGAGCCATCACTCAGAAGTTGTAGCGAAGCGACGCGTAGTAGTTGCGCGGCGCGCCGTAATACGCGGTCTGGATGCCACCAATGGAGGAGAACTCCTGGCCATCGGTCTTGTAGACCTCGTCGGTGAGGTTGCGCACGCCGGCGCGCAGCTGCCAGCGGCCGTCGGACGAATCCCAGACGCCGAACAGGCCGGCCAGCGTGTAGGCGCCCTGGCTGAGGCCCGGGGCGTTGTCCACGCTCAGCCAGGTCTCGGAGCGGTGGGAGACGTCGCCGCCGAAGGTGAGCAGGCTGCCGTTGGCCAGTTCGAAGCTGTGCTGGATCGCGACCCGGCCGGTGAAATCCGGCGAGAACGGCACGTGTTCGTGCAGGCCGGCCAGGGCCGGGTTGACCACCACGCGCGGGTCGTTGAACTCCTCGTAGCGTGCGTCCATCCAGCCCAGCTGGGTGGACAGGACCGTGTTGTCGCCCAGGCGCGCGATACCTTCGAATTCGATGCCGTCGATCGCCAGCTCGGCCGCGTTGAGCACCGGGAAGGCGAAGTTCGGCACCGGGGCGCCCGGGTTCTGGACCTCGGAGACACGGGCCTGGAAGTCCTTGTACTGGCTGTGGAAGGCGGCGATGCGGCCGGTCAGTCGGCGGTCGGCCGACTGCATCTTCACGCCGGCCTCGTAGGTCCAGACGTATTCGGGCTCGAAGGCGCTGATCTCGGTGGCGGCGTTGGCGCGGCCGTTGAAACCACCAGCCTTGTAGCCGCGGTTGGCCGAGACATAACCCATCACCTGCTCGCTGAACTGCTTCTGCAGGCTCACGCTCGGCGTCAGCGCGGTCCAGCTGTCGGAGATATTGAAGGCCAGCGCCGGATCGGCATTGCCCAGGATGTTGGAGAAGGTCGACGTGGTGCGGAAATACTTCTTGCTGTCCTTGGTGTAGCGAAGACCAGCGGCCACGGTCCACGTCGGCGCGAACTCCCAGTTGAAGTGCGCGAAGCCGGCCACCGACTTGTTCGACAGGTCGTCGTCGATCGTGCGCAGGAAGCTGATCGGCGTACCGGCGAAGTACAGGAAGTCGTCCGCATAGGCTTCCTGGTGCGAGGGCACCTGTTCGTCCATGTAGTACAGACCGAAGATCGCCTGCAGGTCGTCGCCGTTGTCGTACTGAAGCTGGAATTCCTGGCTGGTCTGGCGCTGGTCGACGCCGACGAAGACGTCGCCGAGCTCGAATTCGGAGGCGTCGATGTCGATGTACGAGGCGGTGTCCAGCTTGCGGTAGGCGGTGATCGACTTGGCGATCCAACGGTCGTTGAGCACCCACTCCAGGCCCAGCGACACGCCCTTGTGGGTCATCGCCTGGCCCTGGTCGGGGCCGAAGGAAGTGCGGGTTTCGAAGTTGTATTCGCCCGGGGTCGGCACGCTGTAGAGCACGATGCCACCGGCGAGGTCGACGCCGTACAGGGGCGCCACCGGCTGGCCCAGGGTCAGGGCATTGTCCTGGCGGGTGTAGTCCAGCGACAGATTGCCGCTGAAGGTGTCGCTGGGCCGGAAGGCGATCTTGAGGCGCGCGGCGGTGGTGTCTTCGTCGTTGTATTCCTCGCCGGTGGCCGGGTCGGTGACGTAGCCATCACGGGTGATCTTCGCAGCCGCCAGGCTGACGGCCAGGGTGTCGCTGAGCTGGCCGGCGGCGTAGACGCGGCCTTCGGCGCGGCCATGGTCGCCCACGGTCAGCTCGGCCGAACCGCCCTGGTCGTCGAAGGGGTTGCGGGTGGTGATCTTCACCGCGCCGCCGGTGCTGTTCTTGCCGTACAGCGTGCCCTGCGGGCCGCGCAGCACCTCGACCTGGCTGACGTCGAACAGCGAGAACAGCGCGCCGTTGATGCGGGAGTAGTAGACGTCGTCGACGTACATGCCCACGCCCGGGTCGAAGGTCTGCAGCGCATCGGGCTGGCCGATGCCGCGGATGAAGACGTTAACCGAGTTCGAGGAGCCGCGGCCCTGCACGATGTTCATGTTGGGCACCGCGCCCTGCAGGCCGTCGATGCTGGTGGCCTGGAGGTCGCGCAGCGCATCCTCGCCGAAGGCGCTGACGGCCACCGGTACGTCCTGGATGGATTCGGTGCGGCGGCGCGCGGTCACCTCGAGCACGTCCAGGGTCGCCAGGGCGTCTTCGTCGTCCGTCTCCGTCGCGGTGGTGTCCTGCGCCGTCGCCTGCATCGCGACCAGGGACAGGGTGAGGCCGATGGCCAGGCTCAGGTGCTTGCGCTTCATGGGTTCCCCTCGGACTAACGTGGCGGGCGGCCGGTCGGCCGGTTGCACGGCAGACTACGGCCGGGCCGGCGCAGCGGCACCTGTACCTTGGTACAAGTGGCCGCCGGCGCCCTGGCTGCGGACACTCGACGCCTGTGTTTTCCCCGGGGGTTCGAAGGCATGTCCTTCCTGATCGTGCTGGCGGCGCTGTGTTTCCTGATGTTCGTGGCCTACCGCGGCTACAGCGTCATCCTGTTCGCGCCGGTCGCGGCCCTGGGCGCGGTGCTGCTGACCGATCCGTCCCTGGTCGCGCCGATGTTCACCGGCCTGTTCATGGACAAGATGGTGGGCTTCCTCAAGCTCTACTTCCCGGTGTTCCTGCTGGGCGCCATCTTCGGCAAGCTGATCGAGGTCTCGGGCTTCTCCAAGTCGATCGTGGCGGCCACGATCAAACTGTTCGGGCCCGAACGCGCCATCCTTTCGATCGTCGCGGTCTGCGCCATCCTCACCTACGGCGGCGTGTCGCTGTTCGTGGTTGTGTTCGCGGTGTACCCCTTCGCCGCCGAGCTCTTCCGCCAGGCCGACATTCCCAAGCGCCTGATCCCGGGCACGATCGCGCTCGGCGCCTTCACCTTCACCATGGATGCCCTGCCCGGCACGCCGCAGATCCAGAACATCATCCCGACCGGCTTCTTCGGCACCGACACCTGGGCGGCGCCGGTGCTGGGCACGCTCGGCGGCCTGTTCATCCTGGCGCTGGGCATGGGCTACCTGGAGTGGCGCCGGCGCGTTGCCCGGCGTGCCGGCGAAGGTTATGGCACCGACCTGAAGAACGAGCCGGCCCCCTATGCCGGCGACAAGCTGGCCAATCCCTGGATCGCCTTGCTGCCGCTGGTGCTGGTCGGCGTCAGCAACAAGGTCTATACCATGCTGATCCCGCGCTTCTACGGCGAGAGCCACAGCTTCGAACCCTCGGTGATCGGCAACGCCGCGCCGGTGGTGCAGGAAGTGTCCCGCGTCGCGGCCATCTGGGCCGTGGAGGCCGCGCTTCTGACCGGCATCCTGGCCGTACTCGTGCTGGCGTGGAAGGCGGTGAGCACGCACTTCGCCGAAAGCACCCAGCCGGCCATCGGCGGCGCGCTGCTGGCGTCGATGAACACGGCGTCGGAGTATGGTTTCGGCGCGGTCATCGCCGCCCTGCCCGGCTTCCTCGTGGTGGCCAGCGCCCTGGGTTCGATCCCCAACCCGCTGATCAACGAGGCGATCACCGTCACCGCATTGGCCGGCATCACCGGTTCGGCCTCGGGCGGCATGTCGATCGCGCTGGCGGCGATGTCCGAGACCTTCATCGCCAACGCCAATGCCGCCAACATCCCGATGGAGGTGCTGCACCGCGTCGCCTCGATGGCCAGCGGCGGCATGGACACCCTGCCCCACAACGGCGCGGTGATCACCCTGCTGGCGGTCACTGGGCTCACGCACCGGCAGGCCTACAAGGACATCTTCGCGATCACGATCATCAAGACGCTGGCGGTGTTCTTCATCATCGGCGTGTTCTACGCCACCGGCTGGGTCTGACGCCCGGCGCGATCAACGCGGCGAACCCAGGATCAGTCGCACCCGTTCCGGGGTTTGCGCCCGCGAGAGTGCCCAGCCAAAGCGTGCCAGCAGCCGCTCCGAGAGCAGCAGGCCAAGCCCGAAGCCAGACGGACCGGAGTCGGGTGCCCGCCGGTTTTCCAGCACCAGCCCGCTCGTCGTGGCTTCAAGGCTGACCAGGCCGGGGCCGCCGTGCTGGATGGCGTTGAGCAAACCGTTGGCGACGACGGTTTCGGCGACCTCCTCCGGCAGGGGCCACTGCAGTCCTTCCGGAACGTCCACGGCCAGTGTCTGCCCCCGCGCATGCGCAAGCGTCGTGAACTCGTCGACCAGGCCCGCCAGCAGTGGGCCGACCGCGCAGCAGGCACCGGTGGGTGGCTCCGCATCGCTGCCGAGCCAGAGCACGCTGTGGCTCGCCCGCAACAACCGGTTCTGGGCGCGCTGCAACCTTCTCCAGGCCTCGTCGTTGTCACGGTCGTCCTGAAGCAGGGCGAGGCTGGTGCGCGCAGACTGCAGCGGCGTGCGCAGCTCATGCCCGAGGAAGGCCAGGGTTTCCCGCTCGATGGCAAGGGCCCGCAGGCGCGCCCGCCAGGAGTCGGCCGCCCAAAGTGCCAGCTGGCTGAATTCGGCAATCCTCTCGTGTTCGGCAAAGACCTCCAGGGACTCCGGGTCCGGACTGCCTCCGATACGTTCGATCAGGCCGCGCGCGCGCTTCCCGATGCGAGCGACAAGCCAGCGCGACAGCACCCAGGCGAGCAAGGCCAGCGCGATCGCCATGGCCAGCAGCCAGGGCCAGGCCCCCGCCAGGGCCTGGTTCACCCGCAGCAGGTCGCTCACGTCATAGACCAGCAGATAGTCCTCGCCTTCCGGACTGCGGCCGAGCAACACGTGCACATACCGACCATCGGCGAGCCGGAATTCGTCAATGGTCCCGGGTCGCCGCCCATGCATGGGTTGCGCCAGCCCGGCCGGGGCCTGCGGCAGCGCGTGCAATTCGAAACGCTCCGGCAGGCGCGCGGTCTCCAGGCGGACAATGCCACCGGCGACGCTGCCGAGCCGCTCGTCGATGAACTCGTCCTCCAGGACAAAAAGCAGCAGCAGCGCCATTGCCGCGAAGGCCGTCCCCAGCGCGAGCGCGAAGGCGATCCACTGCCGCGCCAGCACCTGCCCCAGGCTGCGCTTGCCGTTCATGGATCCATCCCGAAGCGATAGCCGATGCCGCGCACGGTGCTGATGGGCGCTTCGCCAAAGCGTTCGAGCATCGCCTGGCGCAATTGGTAGACATGGGCGCGCAGGGGATCGCTCTCCGGCGCGTCGTCCCCCCACAGCCCCTCCCGGAGCGCCTGTTTGCCGACGCTGCGCGGATACGCCTGCATCAACCTGCGCAGGATGGCCAGCCCGGCAGCGTGCAGCTGCAGGTCCCGGCCCGCATGGCTCAGCAGCCCGCTGTGCAGGTCCAGGACGTAGCCGCCGGCCTCAAGCGACAGCCCGGAGGGGCTGGCGGCATGTGCGCAGATCGCATGTATCCGCGCGAGTAGTTCGGCCGGCGCGAACGGCTTGACCATATAGTCCACCGCTCCTAAGGCAAATCCGTCCAGTTTGTCCTGTAGCCCGCCGCGGGCAGTGAGGAAGATCGCCGGCGTCGCCAGCCCACGCGCCTGCTTCAGTTCACGGCACAGGGTGATGCCATCCTGTCCCGGCAGGTTGACGTCGAGCACCAGGATGTCGAAAAGCGTCTTCGTGACCCGGGCGCGAGCTTCGGATGCACTGCCGGCGTGGTCCACGAGCAACCCTTTGGCCTGCAGGTAGTCGCCGATGCCGGCGGCCACGTCCAGGTCATCTTCAACCAGCAATACCCGAATTGGCCCCGATGGCAGCATGGCTGGCTCCTCCGTCCGCAGCGCAATGGTCGCCTAAATCCTGGCCAGGCGCTGCAGTTCCCAGGCCTCGTGCAGGTGCCCCTGCATTGCCGCGACAAGGGCATGCATCAACAACAACATCTTGTCGGGACGGGGACCGGCAAGCTTCGTGGCGATGGCCGTTTCCAGCCCCGCTTCATGGTAGGTCGCCAGCAGCTCCACGCTGACCTCTTCGGCGCTGATGTCGCGCGCCACCGGCTCATGACCCAGCGCGCGCACCATCGCCTCGGCCACCGTCCAGGTGGACCAGGGATTCTGGCCGGTCACCAGGCGGCCGTCGACCACCGTGTTGTCCAGGTACATCGGCCCTTCGACGAAGGCGGCCGACTGCCGCGCAAGCGACTCCTGAAGAAGGAAGGGAAACACGGTGCGGGCTTCCTTGATCAGGAACACTTCCTCGGCCGTGCTGAAGCCGGTCACGCGCCGGCCTTGCAGCAGCGGGCGGCCGTCGTCGAGCGTGATGTCCAGAAGCGCCGCGGGCCCGTGGCAGACGGCGCCGACAACCCCACGCGGGGCAATGTCGCGCACGATACGGGCGATATCGGCATTGCCGGGGAAATCGAACATCGCTCCCTTGCCGCCGACGAAATAGACCGCGTCATACGCCGACGGGTCCACCTCGGCCAGCGGGATCGTATCGGCCAGCTTGGCTTGGGCGGCGGGATCATTGAGGAAGGCGTAGTCGGCATCAACCAGGCCATCATCCAGCGTTTGCGGCGGCGTCCCGCCCCGGGGGCTGGCCAGGTCCACGTCGTAGCCGTTGGCCGTGAACACCCAGTACGCGCGCGAAATTTCGGTGAGCTCGTAGCCGCCCTTGCGCCGGTCCTGGTCAAACCGCGCGGTGCTGCTGAGCACGGCCAGCACGCGTCCGCGTTGTTGGCGGACCCCCTCGCGAACGAAGGCCAGGTCCGCGGCGGTGGCGGCCGGGTTGCCCCGGGGCTCGGCCTCCAGGTCGAGGCTTTCCACGTAAGCCCAAACCGAGAGACCCACCACCAGCAAGAGCCCGACCCCGATGCTGGCCGTCCAACGAATGATTTTCCACATGATGCTGCTCCTGTTTCCTGCCACCCGGGTGGCCCAGGGAACGCACCATGCCGTTGATGGGTAAAACCAGGGTCAAACCGGCGCCGCCTGGCCTGCATGAACGACTTCGCCCTCACAACTGACCGGCCTGAAACGCAAAAAGCAGTCCGATGCGGCAATTTCCGCCTGCGGGCGGGACGCAGGATGGGATGGGGTTATCCGGCGGGGTCGGCATGGTTAGACTCGGACTGCAGATCCGACAAACCAGGGGAAAACCAATGAGCAATTTCAGGAAGTCGCCGCGCAAGGCCGCCGCGCTCGGCCTCGCCATACTCTTCATCCTGCCGGCCACCGCGTCCGCGCAGCTTGCCGCCAAGCCGTCCGACCGGCCGGGGCAGTGGCTGACCAAGCCGGGCATTCTTGCGACGCCGGATCCGGAGACGTATTACAGCTGCGTGCAGGACTCCGACGGCGTGCTCATTTTCTTCAACGCCAAGAAGGGACGTTTCGTCACCTGCCAGCGTGGCACCTCGCCGGTGTCCTGGGCGGGCCGTGGACCCCAGGGCCTGCCGGGTCCGATCGGGCCGGCCGGTCCCCAGGGCGAAACGGGCGCGACGGGTGCCACCGGCCCGGCCGGACCGATGGGCCCCATGGGTCCGATCGGCCCCGTGGGCCCGATGGGTCCGATGGGCATGATGGGTATCCCTGGTCCCATGGGT